>NZ_JAMOYY010000002.1:0-184393 GCF_023669475.1 Blautia sp. MB18-30
GATTTTAAGCTGAGCTTTCGAATACATTTTCTGTTTTTGACATTCATCGTAGCCACCTCCCGTTAGTTCTGGGAGACGATCCGACCATCTTCGATACGGATAATGCGGTCTGCCATCTGCGCAATTTCTTCGTTGTGAGTGATCATTACGATTGTCTGGGCGAACTTTTGACTGGTGACTTTCAAAAGGCTCAATACATCCTGGCTGGTTTTGGAATCCAGATTGCCGGTGGGTTCATCTGCCAGAATGATAGCGGGTGCTGCCGCCAGCGCACGGGCAATGGCTACCCGCTGCTGTTGACCGCCTGAGAGCTGATTGGGCAGCGCATCCAGACGATCATCCAGCCCAAGTGTCTGTACAATCTGCTGTACGAAATCCTTATTGACCTTGCCACCGTCCAGCTCAATGGGTAGAACAATGTTTTCATACACATTCAGCACCGGAACAAGATTATATGCTTGGAACACAAAGCCGATTTTCCTGCGGCGGAAGATGGTCAGCGCTTCCTCCTTCAGGGAGAAAATATCCTGTCCGTCCACCATGACCGTGCCGCTTGTAGGGCGATCCAGCCCGCCCAGCATGTGCAGCAGCGTGGATTTGCCGGAGCCGGATGTGCCGACAATTGCAACAAATTCGCCCTTCTTTACACTTAAATCAACTCCATCCAACGCATGAACTGCGTTATTGCCGGAGCCATAAATCTTTTTCAGGTTTTTTGCCTGTAAAACTTCCATAAATGAGTACCTCCATGAAAAAATCTGTATGTATGAAAGGAAATGATCCTTTGATACATACAGATTATCGCATAGGAATCTTTCCACATTCTTTCCGGCGGAAAATGAAATCTAACAGTTTTGATAGAATTGTTGTTATTTCGGCAGAAATATGGAAAACGTACTTCCTTTTCCCGGAACGGAAGCAACCTTGATATAACCGCCCTCGCCGGATATGATCTGTCGGGCAAGGTATAAGCCGATGCCGACCCCTTCTTGTTTCTGCACACTATTTGAGCGGTAAAAGCGAGCAAATATCTTCGCTTGCTCACTTTCCGGGATGCCTGAACCGGTATCCGATATATCGATCCTTGCAAACATTTCATAGCTTACGGCAGAAATAGTAATGGTGCCATGCTCTGTATATTTGATGGCGTTGTCTACGATATTAGCCAGCGCTTCCGCTGTCCATTTGGAGTCGAATACAGCAAAAGCATCGGTATCTTGCAGTCGCAAAGACAATCTTTTTTCAGAAGCCTTGGCGGCATATTGTTCTACTACGCTTTCAAGCAGCGGCTGCAGCGCTGCTTGCTGAGGGGAGAGTGAAATGATCCCGTTTTCCAGTCTGGAAAGCTTTACGAGAGAATCGATCAGAAATCGCAGCTTTTCCGATTGTTTGTACAGCGCCTCCACATTTGCCTTCGCCGATGCAGGCAGAGTTTCCTCCTTCAGAAGCTCGCTGTATAACAGCAGGTTTGCAATCGGCGTTTTTGTCTGGTGCGAGATGTCCGCAATCAAGGTTTTGATTTTGTCTTTTTCCTGCGCTACATTTCGAGAAGATGCTTCTGCGGCAGAAAGATAGTGTGCAAACTTTGTTTCCAAAGCAGACAGCCGGCTTTCATCAAAATTGGTTTCAGAAAAGGAGCCGGTCATGGCAGCGTCCAGCATCCTTTCGATTTCTTCCATCGTTTTTCTGGCCTTTCTCCGCTCCCATAACACAACAGCTGCCGCCGCCAGAAAACATAGCAGTATGATCACAATACCGGTTTTATTCATCTTTTGTCACCCAGCTATAACCGATTCCATAGACGGTTTTAATGTATTTCTGTGCACCAAGCTTATCCCTCAGCCGCTTGATCGTAACAGACAAAGCATTTTCATCCACATATTCTGCGCCATCTGTCCAGATCCGGTCGACAAGGTCTCCACGGGTCATGGTTCGACCACGATTTTCAACAAGCAGACGCAGTAATTTTTGTTCGGTTTTGCTCAATTCCGCTTTTGAATCTCCCACATAAAAGGTCATAGCCTCAAAGTCAAAGTGAAATAGATCCATATGGAACGGCGCATTTTTATGGTTTGACGCTTGCTTTCGCAGTTGGGTATTCACCCTTGCCCGCAAAACCGAAAGAGAAAAGGGCTTGGTAATATAATCATCAGCGCCTCTCTCCAGTCCGTCTACGATGTCCAGATCGGTGTCATTGGCAGTCAGCAGAATAACAGGAATATAGGGTGTGTTTTCCTTGACCTCCCGGAGCAGCTCAAGCCCGCTGCCATCCGGCAGATTGATATCCAGCAGGATCAGGGATACACCGCCGCAAAGAAGCTGTTCCTTCGCCGTTTTTAGGTCTTGGCAGGATATAATCTGACGGTCATCTGCTTTCAGTGCTTTACTTAAACCCTGATTCAACCCTATATCATCTTCAATAATCAATAATTGTTCCATGTATCTCACTCCCTCGTTATTCAAAGGCCACCATTATTTCCTTGGGTAATTTTTCGTTCTCACAGTTCAGAAGATAGGCGATTGCTCTGCTTGCAAATTTGTTCGTTTTCACTGTATCCCAATCGGCAAGCAAAATGACCTCTGCCTTGCCGTTCTCAAAATCTAATGATATTTCGCCCCATTCGCCGTCGCAGTCTGCCTGATATTCGTAGATTGCGGCGGCGATTTTCTTTTTTCGCTTGGTCTTGGATTTCTGTTTTAGCCGGACTGCATGGATTGCGCCCTCGGCAACCAAAAATTCCGTCAACTTGTCCACTGCTTTTCGGTAGGCTCGTTCTGCACCGCTGGCTGTACTGCCCTCAAACATAACCGCCAGTTCTTCAAAGGTGGGGCGGTCTTTCCATGAGCTGACACGCCCACAGGTCATGCAAATTGCTAATCGTTTTTCGAGCAAGGTCTGTTCCCGGTAATTCAGTTTCTCAAATGCCCGCTGCACCTTTTCTGCCTGTATGCCGTTCCAGAGGATATCGGTATAGTTCCAGCTATCGTCAAGGGCTACATCCTCGCCTGTTTCTTCACCGTCCTCGTCTGTGACATAGAAAGGCTGCTGATTGCGGATACCTCGCACAACTTTCAGATAGTTTTCGGCAAGAGCAAGATCACAGTTGTATTTCTTGGAAAACTCGTTGACCGCATCCTTGGTATTGTGGTACAGCCAAGCCATTGACCGCACCATTTTGTAATTAGTCAGAGAGGATACCGACCATTTTTCTTCGCCCATGCGAAAACGGAGCATAGCATCCCGGATGAACGGATAGATGTATGTAGCATACTCTGCGCCCTTGGTAAGGTCATAGTCCATCAGTTTTTGGAGCATTTGTTCCCGGCAGGAGAGCTTTATATCTATAAATCGGTCTGTGTCGTACAAATCGCCGCCATCCACACCGAGAAAGTCTTTGATGCGCTTGTTAAGCTGCGGCTCGTAGTGGTGTAGGAAGAATGAGAAATGTATCAAATTCTTTTCCTGCAAGGCAGACAGGATATATTCGTTCAGACTGCCTACCTTTGGCGGCTCAGGTTCCAGTTGGAAGATGCGCTCTGCCACATAGGGAATGATACCATCACCGTGCGGATTGACTTGGTGTTTTGGTATGTATCCGGTCATATTCCATGTAAAATCATTCAGCATAGCGCACCTCCCTTCTAAGTAATCAGCGGGAATAATTAACCATAATTCCAAGTTTGTCTTGCAGCATTTATATTATCCAGAAGAACAGATGCAGGATTTGCCTCGTAATAGTACGTGCTCATATCCAAAACGCCTTCTTCCATTTCACCCCACTCTGCCGTGCGGGAAACAAAGATTCTATTATATACACACCAATCGCATGTGGTGGTGAAAGCAGCAATATCTGCAAAGTCTTTTGGAAATACAATTCTTCTTCCATTTGATGTTGGCTTAAGATAGTTCTCCATTATTTCTTTGAAATTCTTCAGATCATAATCCGTAGCGTTTTCCAAAGCTTTACAGACAATCAATTCTTCGTGCGTGAATTCTGTAAGTGTTTCTAAATGGTTTGCAAGAATTAGACCATAAATAACGCAAACCTTTGGGCATTCTGCATTTACGGTTTGTTTGAACAGATTGGCTACGATAATAGCCTTTTCCGGGCTGGAGTTTACATAGTTGTAAAGCTCGTTCAATCTTCTTTCGAGATTAAAGCCAGATGCAAGACCGTTCAGTAGATGGCCGAGTTTGAAGGTATTGTATTCAGATAGAAGATCATTTCCTATTCCGCCTACAATTCCCGCAACTGGGTTTACTACGCCCAACACACCAATAGAGCCAGAACGGATTATTTTGGTCATAGGATTGTCCATAACCCGGCTAAGCGCATTCCCAATATCAGTTAAATCATATTTCTGTGCCATTACATATTCCTCATTTCGTCCGTAATTTTGCTTCTTTCTTCAAAGCAGCCTGTCCCATCTCTTTTTCGTAATCACCTTTGGCATAGGCGACATTGCTCAGCGCTCGAAGCATTTTATCCTTTGCCAGCTTTTTCATAACCTCTGCAAGATCAGCGTCCAGAGTACCACGCTTCACATAGCGGTTTATGGTGTTCAGCCGTTTCTCATAAATCTGTTTCACCGGATGATCGTCCGCAAGCTCCCGTTGTTCTCTGCCTTTCAGGTTGCCGATCTGCCGACAGGTGCGGTGCAGCTTGTCCCCCGGTGCATAGCCGCCACAGTATTTGGTGTGCCGTGCGTTGGTGGTCAGAAACCACTTGCCGCAGATTTTGCATTTCTTCGGTGCATGACCAACACACAGGCCCTCAAAGAGATCAGACCGGAACATCCCCACAAAGGATACATAGTGCATCCGCTTGACCAGCTTCGCAACTTTTTCGCCGGGACGGATGATGGATACATACTGAACGGAATTGTTCAGGGTAGACATCCAGGCATTGCCCTCTGTGATAGAAAACTCCGGTGGGAAATAGGTGCCGAACATTTTCGCAAAGCCCTCTGCGGTGCGGTCTGCTTCGTTTCCGTCCGATTGTTCTGCAAAATCAAGCATCGCCTTTTGGTATTCCTCAAGGGAGTAAGCCAGATGCCCGCATACAGCGGTATAGCGCTGGAGCATCACCGCATCAGCATATTTCGGAACTTCTTCGAACGGTAAAGAATTGGTTACGGCTTTTATGGCGAACTCCACATATTTCAGAGCATTGTCCGCAGTAAAGACCCTTTCTATTCGTTCCCGGTGCTTTGGTATATCCATATAGGAGAACGGCGGCGTTTTGCTGAGAATCTCTAACATTGTCAATGCAGCTTCCTTTGCCATAGGAAAGAGTGCAGAAGTATCCTGTCCGGCATTCAGCATCCCGAGCAGCAGATTGATTTTCTCGCATTGCTCGTTCATTTTTGTAATAGTATCCGCAGGAACATTCAGCGCATCACAGGCAAGCGTGCCGACAGGGAATGTTTTGCCCTCATATATGACCGTATCCTGCCAGAAATCCAATGTCATCAATTCTTGATTCATGCTTGCCCTCCTGTCCTGTTTTTTCATTTTTCTAATTATATCATGTAAATGTGAAGAAATCTACGTCCTCAGATAAGTTGTCCTGTTTTTTGAAACAGGATTGTCCTGTCATTAGCCTGTTTTTTGAAAAATCCGTCATAACCATAATAGAAGGAGCGAAGCACCTGCCAATCACGGCGGGTGCTTCGTGCTTTCCAGAATATTATGAACGGAGGGTTTTTATGACAATCTATGGAACCATCAAAGCGGCAATCAGTGTCAAGCAAGCCGCCGAACACTACGGGCTGAAAGTCAACCGAAACGGTATGGCTTGCTGCCCGTTCCACAATGACAGGCATCCGAGCTTGAAGCTGAATGAGGACTATTTCTTCTGCTTCGGCTGTGGAGCAAAGGGAGATGTGATCGACCTTGTGGCAAGGCTGTTCAATATGAGCAGCTATGAAGCAGCGCAAAAGCTGGCTTCGGACTTCGGACTTGACCCGAAACCGCCCACTGTCGCAGCTATGGCCAAGCCAAAGCGTCCTTATATCCGTCAGTTCCGGGAGGATGAAATGCTGTGTTTCCGGGTGCTGACGGATTATCTGCATCTGCTGGAAGATTGGAAAGTGCGGTATGCACCCAAAACACCGGAGGAGGCTCTGGATGATCGTTTTGTGGAAGCCTGCCAGATGCACTGTCCTATCGAATATATGGCAGATGTGCTGACCGTGGGTGATCTGGAAGAGCGGGTGGCATTGGTGGACGAGCTGATGAAGGAGGGAAAAATTACTTTTCTGCAAGAGTACATCACACGAAAGAAAAAGGAGGTGGCGCACCATGGCGAAGAACCGGAAAACGCCTGATATGAATTTGCCTGTCTGGTTTGATGGGCAGAACATCAACGAAGCTCTGTTTTGTGAAGAATTTCTGCATGAGCGCAGAATCATCTTCGCAAACGGAGCTTTTTTTACGCCCGATGGTCGAGTGACGGACGATCTCCCACTGCGTGGGGAGATTTACGACAAGCTGAAATTCTGTGCCGTGAACAACATCCCCCGGAAGATCACCAACATTCTGGAAGTGCTGAAACTGGAAGCGCAAGTGCCTGACTTCCCACCGGAGCAGGATCGCATCCATGTGTTCAACGGTACGCTGCTGTTGAACGGCACATTTACCGAGGGCAGACCGGCTATCGTGCGAAGCCGTCTGCCTGTTGTCTACAATCCCGATGCTCCTGCGCCCGTGATCTGGCTGAACTTTTTGAATGGACTGCTCCATGCGGAAGACATTCCCACCTTGCAGGAGTTTATCGGTTATTGCCTGATCCCCTCCAACAAAGGACAGCGCATGATGGTGATTAAGGGCAACGGTGGCGAGGGTAAATCCCAAATCGGTGCGGTGCTTTCGGCTATCTTTGGCACAAACATGAAGGACGGCAGCATCGGCAAGATTTCTGAAAACCGCTTTGCCCGTGCCGATCTGGAGCACATCCTGCTGTGCGTAGATGATGATATGCGGATGGAAGCTCTGCGCCAGACCAACTATGTAAAATCCATCGTGACAGCACAAGGCAAGATGGATTTGGAACGTAAAGGCAAGCAGAGTTATCAGGGCTGGATGTTCGCCCGGCTGCTGGCATTCAGTAACGGTGATCTGCAAGCCCTGTATGACCGCAGTGACGGATTTTATCGCAGACAGCTTGTGCTGACCACCAAGGAAAAGCCGGTGGACAGAGCTGACGATCCTGATCTTGCAGAGAAGATGAAAGCTGAAGCCGAGGGTATCTTCCTGTGGGCATTTGAAGGCTTGCAGCGGCTTGTTGCCAACAACTTTAAGTTTACGGAGAGTGACCGTATCCGGGAAAACCGGGAAGCGGTCAAACGTGACAACAACAATATCTTTGATTTCATGGATTCCGAGGGATACATCCGGCGTAAAGCGGATGCGTCCATCAGCTCCAAGGATTTCTATGAAATCTATCGGATGTGGTGCGAGGAAAATTCTCTTGCTCCGCTGAAAGCCCGCAGCTTCAGCGACGCCATGATTGCCAATGCCAAGAAATTCAATCTGGAGCATTGCAACAACATCACCAACTCTGCCGGACGGCGGGTGTGGGGATTTATGGGTGTGGAAGCTGTGGCAAGACCTCATATAAATGGGTTTTACGGAGATTCGCCGTGTACGTACGTACCGGAGGACATTCCGGAGGAATGGCGGCAGGTCGAGTAAATCCCATTGCTGGTACGTATGTACGCAGCAAAAGAGCGTGAAACGCTCGTTATAGAAACAGCACACATCCTCTCGTTCGGGCTGTTTCTATGTTCACAGGCTTTTGAAAAAGTGTCTGTGGACACCGGCTGCAAGAGGAAGTTGACACAGAACAGCTTCATGCAGACGGGGCTGACCATAGGAAAAGGCGCAGACATTTTCACCTTGGTCAGCAGAGGTCACCGCAGTGACCGCATTCCCCCTCGGGAGAGCCCTCGGAGAGCCCACGGCACTTTGCAGCCAGTATGGATGAAAGTGTCATAGTGGGTTATTACACTTTGAAAAAGTGCCTCTCCGTAGCTCCCCGCTGTCTGCAAATCCCAAAGAAAGGGCAAAAATTCAATGGCAAGAAATGATGGAATAGACCGTACCGTAGCCAGAAATCAGGACTTGGAAACACCGGCTGATGTGGCGAAGGTACAGGAACACAATGAGCGTGAAAAGGACAGCTACAGCAATCAGGACATCGTGCCGGAACGTACTGCGCTGAATGTTCACTTCAAGTCTCCCACTGACGATTATGTAAAAATGTTCGAGCAGATGGAACAGGATGGCGTGATCTCCACCAGAGGTCTGAAACCGGATGCCGTCAAATACGGTGAGTTGATCTTTGATGTGAACTCTGCTTACTTCTACAATCACGGCGGCTATGAATTTGCAAAACAGTTTTATGCCGATGCCTATAAAGCCGCCGTGGAGATCGTAGGCGGTGAGCAGTATATCCTATCCGCTGTGATGCACGCCGACGAGCGCAACCGGGCAATGTCCGAAGCTCTGGGCGAAGATGTGTACCACTACCACCTTCATGTGGTTTATATCCCGGTGGTAGAGAAGCAAATTCTGTGGTCGAAGCGATGTAAGGATGAATCCCTCCGGGGAACGGTAAAGGAAACGATCACGCAGGTCAGCCGCAGTAAAAAATGGGAGTCCAAGCCGGTGCTTGACAAGGATGGTAATCCAATGTTGAACGCAAAAGGAAAAAAGATTTTGAAGTCGTCCTACAGTGTGTTGCAGGATGACTTTTTTCATTTCATGCGAAATGCCGGATATACCGATGTGGAGCGTGGAGAGCGTGGCAGTACAGAGGAACATCTGACTGTGACCCAGTTCAAGGTGCAGGCAGAACAGCAGCGCTTGGAAGCTGTGACCGGGCAGGTGGCACAGGCGAAGCGGGGGTTGGAGAATGCCAAAGCTGCCACGGAGAAACAGAAAAAGAAACTGGAAGCTCTGCAAAAGGAAACCAAAACAGCAAAGACCGTTGCTCTGACGGTGCAGGAGATTGAAACGATGGGAAAGAAAGCCACATTCGGAAATAATATCACGCTGACACCGGATGAATGCGACACGCTCAAACGCTATGCGGTTAACGGCATTATCGCCAATGCTGACAACAAGCGCTTGAAGGAGAAACTGGCTTCCGCTGAAAAGACGGTTTCCATCTGGAAACAGCGGTATGAAGCAGTAAGCGAAAAATATATGGAACTGAAACAGAAAGCCCAGCCTTTTCTGGATGCACTGGAAATTGCATCCGAAAGGGTTCGGGCTTTTATCAATTCTATCCTCATCAGAGGAAAGGAAACGCAGGAACACAAACACCCTGCCCAGAAGCGTGGACAGGATATGGAACTTTGATGGAGGAATTGCCTATTGAAGAAATATTATGAGGAAGCGAAATATAATGCGGCATTTGACCGCTGTGTGGATGTTATGAGCCAGATGCTCCAGAAGTACGGGCATCAGGTTTTGGATAAATTAGAGCAGGATACTCCACAAACGGTGGAGTGTTCCAAGGATGATAAGCAAGCGCAGCTTCTGACGGATAAGGCTGCGTAAAATTTGCAATTTACACGTTGCGTATTCGCTATGGCTATGCTATAATGATTACGCAACGTGTATTTTTTGCTTTTGTGGAGAAAAGACGGATGGATTGTAAAAACAGAATTATAAAGTTGCGTGAAAGCACAGGACTGAATCGGAAAGATTTTTGCAAGCTCGTCCATATTCCTTACCGGACTATGACTGAATGGGAATTGGACAACCGCCATGCACCGGATTATGTGCTGTGGCTTTTGGAGTATTATATCCGCAACGAGGGACTTATGGTAAAAGGAAGGAATGAGGGAGGTGGAGATTCTGAAAAAGAAACAACTTAAATGCTATCTTTATACAAGAGTGTCCACCTCGATGCAGGTTGACGGATACAGCTTGGATGCCCAGCGTGACAAGCTGCGGAAGTATGCGGCATACGAGGATATGATTGTTGCCGGGGAGTATTCTGACGAGGGCTTTTCCGGAAAGAACATTCAAGGGCGGCAGGAGTTTCAACGGATGCTGAATGACATCCAGGACGGCAAAGATGATGTTTCTTATGTGTTGGTCTTTAAGCTGTCCCGATTTGGCAGAAATGCAGCGGACGTTCTGAACTCTTTGCAACTCATGCAGGATTTCGGTGTCAATCTGATCTGCGTGGAGGATGGCATTGACAGCTCCAAGGATGCAGGAAAGCTGATGATCTCTGTGCTGTCTGCGGTGGCAGAGATTGAGCGAGAAAATATCCGCACACAGACAATGGCAGGACGTGAGCAAAAGGCTCGTGAGGGCAAATGGAACGGCGGTTTCGCTCCATATGGATACAAACTGGAAAATGGAAACCTTGTCATTGCAGAGGATGAAGTGGAAGTAATTCGTGTCATTTATGACCGCTACATTCACACTAATGAGGGTGTTGCAGGAGTTGCAAAATATCTGAACCGCAATGGTTATACTAAGAAACTAAGACAGAATAATACCATTCCGGGATTTTCAAGAGATTTTGTGAAAAATGTATTGTACAATCCTGTTTATATGGGAAAGATTGCTTACGGCAGACGAAGAACAGAAAAGAAACAGGGTACAAGAAACGAGATGCACGTGGTTGAGCAGTCGGAGTTCCCGGTTTATGAAGGACAACACGAAGCTATCATTTCCGAAGAGGATTGGTATCTGGCACAGGAAAAGCGCAAGATCAATTCCTTTAAGCGGGAAAAGGTTAACAATCCAGACCACGCACACATCCTGTCCGGTATCTTGAAATGCCCATGCTGCGGAAAGAGTATGTACGGCAATATCGCCAAGGCGCACAGCAAGGACAAGAAAACACGGTATTATTACTACTGCAAAAATACGGTTACACCGACAGGGCATGAGTGCAGTTTCCGTCTGAATATCGAGCAGACGGAAATCAACAAATTTGTGGCGAAGGTTATCTCCGCTATGGTCAATAATCCACGGTTTGTAGAAGCGATTCAGGCGAAAATCGGAACAGCAGTTGATACAGAAGATATGGAACGGCAGATTGCTGTCCTACAAGGGCGGCTAAAGCAAGCCTTTGGAACGAAAAGCCGCTTGGAGCGTCAGATGGATACCTTGGACATCAATGATGCCCACTATGACAGAAAGATTTTGGACTTGCAGCGCCGCTATGATGAGCAGTATGATACCATAGAGGAAATCGAAGTTCAGATTGGCGAATTGCAAAGTCAGATCCGCAGCATCCAGCAGGAGAAGATTTCCGGAGACAATATCTATCGCTTGTTGCTGGCATTTGATGAAGTCTACCATTCCGCAACGGAAGCGGAGCAGAAGGAGTTTATGAAGGCCTTTATCGAGCGAATTGAGATGTTCCCGGAGAAAAGGAAAGACGGAAGCTGGATAAAGAAGATCGTATTCAATTTTCCTGTGCCTGTTGATGGTGAGGAAGTGAAAGAACTTCCCTTGGAAACTGAAACAACTGTCGAGACTGTGTGTTTGCTGTCAAGAAAATAAAATCAAGTGCTGAAAAGCGGCGTATTTCCGGGCTTTTTGTAAGGTTGGTATCATCAGAGAAGCCTTGCGGAAAGCTCGGTTTTATTATATGGAAACATATCTACTTTTCGGTCTGATTGGAGAGAAATTGAGTACCGGAGAATAGCGGTAGGGTTTAGGCTGTGGATTAGATGTCAGAGGTTGTGTCACTAGGATTGTTGTCAGAGCCGACCGCAGTTTAAGCCACTCGATACTAAGGGGCAGACTTGGCAGTGGAATAGATAACAGGAGGATTTGAAAGATGATGGATAAAGATTATTTGTATCAGATTGATATTCGAGAATGGATAGAGAGAGGATTAGATGCTGACATAATGGTTCCTGTATCAGGAAATAAAATTGATAAAAAGTATGATATATACCTTCAGAGTTTTCTTCTTCCTTTGAATGAAGTTGAAAATGATATGGAAAATGATACATATAATGCACATACATTGATGCCTGGAATTACAGTTTACGGTTCTTGGGAGGATGATGAAAAGGTTTATCATCGTTGGGGAAATGACAATGGTTATGAACCACTTGTTATAAAAAGAGAATATAATGGCGTAGCTACAGATTCAATAGAAATTGTTGAAGAGTTTCGATTATTATTCAATCTGTATTTCAATTCACAAAAAAATGAATATATTGATGTTTCTAACGGTGAAGGAATTACCGTAGTGAAAATGAATGATAATGGGTATGTAACTATACATAAAAGATACTTAAAAACGTATCTAGCAGTAAAAGAAAAAGTATTGATGATACATATTGATAGCAGGTGCGTTTCTATCGATAATTCGGAAAAAATCAAGGAAGATGGATTGGTTTATAGAAATAGCGAAAACACAATTTTTTATGCACTTAATATCGGAAATACATCAACTGGACTAAAAAGGAAAAATTATTCCATCATTTATGCAAAAAATGTTGTCTCAGGTTGCAGTTTATGTGATAGTAATATTTGGCCGTATAATGAAGAAAAGACTTATGTTGATTTTATTATTGGTATAGATGAGAACGGAAAAGAAATACGCCATACTTGTAATCCGAAAGAATTAAACAACTACTTCGGGGCAAATCCAACAGCGCCGCACTATTTAACACCTGTATATTTTGACAGTGCAGTACTGAATAAGTATTATTCGAAACCTGAAATTTATAAAGTCGAAGATGGAATTATTCGATGTGGTGTATTGTGGTCATTGTATATTGATAATAGTAATTCAGATTATGTATCAGCTTATTTAGGTGATTTAGGAAGAGATTTACCAAGTGAAGCCGAGCAGCATTATTGGAGGGGATTTAACAAGTCGATTGGAGGAAAATTGAGCAAAACAAAAATAAAGAGAGATTTTATGTGTATTGCATCAGACTCAGAGTCTCCAGATTTTGTTTTTAAGAAAGCTTATACACGATTAAATAGAGTTTTCACTGAAAAGTATGGATGGCCTTTATTTTTATCATTAACAGAGCAGGATGCTTATAATTTTGAAATATTACGAGTTCCAGTAAATAATTCAATTACTGAGATGGATATGCTGGTTCTTTCTTTAGTCAAAATACTGATTGATTCTTTAAATGAAAAGAGCATTTCAAAACGGTTAACTGGTAATTACGAAAAACTTGTAGGTAGCATTTCAAAAATAGAAGCTTGGCTATGTGAAAGTAATATCGAAAACTATAATGAGCATATTAAGTTCTTGAGAAATCTACAGGAGTTACGTTCAAGTGGAACGGGACATCGTAAAGGAAAGGGATATCAAAAAATTACGAAAAAGCTTGATGTGAAAAAAGAAAACTATGCAGAAACCTTTTCCTGTTTGTTAAAAGATGCTACTAACTTTTTAACGTTCATGGAATTAAATATTGAAAATTTGAAATAAAATGAAAAGGCTCCCCATCACCGGGAATTATCCAGTGGTGGGGAGCCATTGTATATCTATAGAGTTATGCATCCACATCAATGCTGACGCCAGATTTCAATTCAACTATTATGCGGTCATCCCAGATGGTGATCTGCTTAATCCAGCGTCGCACCAGTGATTCATCGAATTCAGTAAGGAGGGCGGTCTGCTGTGAGATGTAATCCTGCAAGTCGTTAATTCTCTTTATCTGTTCATCCCTTGCGGCGGTATCGACAGTGGTTTTCTGACGAAGTTCTCGGAATCTGAAGATCTCATCCGCTATTTCGTCGTAGTCCTCTTTACTGTTGGCTTTTTGAATCAGCTCCTGTTGCAGGGCCATTAGCTTCTTGTCAATGCTGTCTATGGCTGTTACCTGTGAAGCTCGGATGACTGCGGCAATGTTAAGCTGGAGCTGTGCCTGATAGTTATTTTTGTCGCCGAGTAATTGATTGATGGCATTGACAACGGCATCCTGAAGAACCAGCTCATTGATGGTTCGAGCGTGGCATTCAAGTCCGGTGGATTCCAGCCTGCTGATGCAGCGCCAGACAATTGATTTGACGCCTCGATTGTTCCAGTGGAGTCTTCGGAACATTTCACCGCATTCGCCGAAAATGACGATTTGGGAGAAGCAGTGATTGCAACTGTAGCTTCGTTTTTTGCCATTGTCACTGGTTTTTACCACTCGTCTGCGGACAAGTTCTTCCTGTATCTGCTGGTAAATGTTCTTCGGAATAATGGCTTCGTGATCGCCTTCTACATAGTATTGTGGAACAAGACCGTTATTTTTAACTCTGGTCTTGTTTAGAAAGTCTGTAGTGTAGGTCTTTTGAAGCAGGGCATCACCGATGTATTTCTCGTTTCGGAGAATTTTGTTGATGGTGCTTGTGTGCCACTTTTCCCCTCCGGCACCGGTAAGGATACCGTCACGCTCCAGGCCTGCAGCAATCTTGTCCATACTGAGACCTTCTAAATATTCTCGATAAATGCGCTTTACGATTTCTGCCTGTTCTGGATCGATGATGAGGTTGCCGTCCGCGTCTTTCGTGTATCCAAGAAAACGATTGTGGTTGATTTGTATTTTCCTTTTGTGATGATATGCTCTATCACCACGGTTCCGGCGGCTTGGCCCTGTCTCCAAAGTCGGGCGTTGGTCTGCTGATATAATTCCAGTGACCATGTCAGACCAAACCAGATAAGGGTGGAACCGCCAGCCTGTAGATTGAGTCCATGACCAGCAGATGCAGGATGAATGACTGCGACTGGTATCTTTCCAGCATTCCAGTCGGTGATGTCCTTGCTGGACTTTATTTCTCTCACATCAAAGCGCTTTTTGATTCGTGACACCTTCCAAGGAGAGTGGAAGCCCCATCGTGGCGGACCATATCATAGAGCAACGCCAGCTTTCCGGTTTCAGATATTCTCCGGTCGGATAACCTAAGAAACGAGAAAGACAGATGCGTTCAAAGGTAGCGTTGAAGGCCCACTTGATGACACATTCATCCTCTAGAGCAAGAAGGATTTCTTTTGGAATCTGTTCTCCGCAGGCAAGATCAATGACCTGAACGGGCTGGTTATCTACACTGTAGGCAAAGAGTAAGATTTCAAAATCAGGTGACTCTACATAGCGATATACTCCGGTTTTCTGAAGTGGCACATCGCTGTAGGTTTCAATATCGATACTAAGTGTTTTCATGAGATTGTCCTTTCTACAAAACAGGCAGCAGAGAAATCCCTGCCGCCTGCCTTGTTACTGTTTATCTTTATTGGATTTATATTTATTGATGTCACGACGAATGTGGTATACCGCATAACTAACAAGGTAAAAAATGATTTTTCCTACGTTGTAGATGATGAAGCCATATACCGCCGCAAAAAAGGTATAGGAGATGACATTAGCAATAAATAGATTTAAGATTTCTGCAAATTCATTCATAGGTTGTCTCCTTTTGTCAGAAAATGTGCTGGCGGCAGTGAGTTCCACCGCCAGCAGGTTGATAGATTACTTAAAGTCTTTCATGCGCTTTTCGTGGTATTCGAGGTCGCGCTTGTCTTTTTCCTGCTCACGCTTTTCACGTTTATGGTCGTTGATGATACTCTGAATCATAGAGATTGCAGTAGTGAGACCGACGCAAGCGAAGCAGCCGATACAGATGTTTACAAGAATTGTGCTAATCACGATTGTCTCCATAGTTTGCTACCTCCATTAGTCAAGAAAATCATCGTCGTTATCAGTTGCAAAGTCAGATTCAGCAGATGCCTTACCGCCAAGAGGCTCGCCATCATGAATCTTCTGCAAATTGTTAAGGCCACAGGCGATGCCTTTATTGCCAGAGCTGTTGAAAGCGTAAAAACTGATGCTGGCACGACCGTAGATTCCAGAGTAAACCTCAGAACGAGTGAGGATAGGATTGCGGTCTGCATCTACGATACCAGGTGCAGAGGTTGCATTTGCATTCACAAAGAAGCTGCCAGCGTATGCAGGATCGTCCGGTCTTTCAAGATCTCCGTCACGAAGAGGCGTCTTAAGTACAGAAAGAGCAGGTACGGATTTACCATTGCCCTTGAGCTTTGCTTCACCTTCACGGTATGCAGCCTCGATAGCAGCTTCAATCTTTGCAACAGTCTTTGTGTCGGATTTTGGGATAATCAGGCTGACACTATATTTCGGAGTGCCACCGTTGATGGATTTAGGTTCCCAGACGTTGGCATAGCTCCAACGTGTGTTAGGACCAGTGATAACCTTCATGGGATTTGTCATTTTTACATTTTTACTCATTGTCATATTCCTCCATAAATCATTTTTTGCTGTGTTCATTGCCGGGCGTTTATCGCTTTCCGGCACAAGAGTAGGTTTGCCTTGTGGCTTTTCAATATAGGCTGCAAGGAGTTCCTCGAAGCGAGATTTGCCGAGTAGCTTTTGCATAGCAGTGATACCAAGTAGCTTCTTTTCATAAGGGTCAAAACCAGCAGATTCGACAGCCTTTGATACAGCGGCTTCGTTGGTATATCTGCGATTAGAGCGACCTTCGACCAGCTTCCAACCGGTCCATTCTTTACCGCTGATTGCCTGCTGGAGTGCATACTCCTTGATGTCGTTGGCCCAGGAGACCAGCTCGTCGACACGGGAAAGAATGACTTCAATTTCTGAATCCGTAAGCAGTGGTGGCAGTTTGAAATCGTGCTGTGCGAGTAGAAGATTGGCTTCTGCTCTGGCCCGGCATTCATGCTTTGCCTTACAGAATCCGCACCATTCACCGCACAGGAAGTTTCCATCACTGGCAAAGGCGAGGTCTGCGGTAGGCTTCAGAACTTCATCGGCCCACTGATACAGGTCATCCTTACTGACTTCATAGGTAGAAACGTTCTGACGTCTGGGCTGGTAGATGGTCATGCTGACCGTATCGATGTCATAAATATCATCGAAAAGCTCCAGAGCGCCAAGAGCGTAGCATTTCATCTGTGGATTGTCTTCAGCGCAAACAAGTATTCCAAGACCGTGTTTGTAGTCAATCACATGCATAGTTCCATCGCTGATGAGAATAGCATCTGAGGTTCCGAAGCCTTGTTCCACCCAACGGGAAAAGTCCACTCGTTGTTCAATCAGAACAACTGGATCGGAGCAGGTCTGCTTGGCATCTTCCAAAAGCTCCATAATAAAGCTGGCGTACCCGGTGGCACAATCTTCCATTTCGGCGTTGTACCAGTCGAGACTTTTGGTTGGATCAGTAGCTTCCATGCCGAGAGCTTTAAGGAGCTTGTATTCACAAAGAGCGTGTGCGTCGGTACCTTCTGCAGCATAATCACTACCTTTATCCTCATAGGTTTCGCAGAGTCTTGCTGACGGTGGGCAGTGGAGCCAGCGGTCAGAAGATGATGCGGAGAGGATTGAATGTCCTTTAGGTGGCATATTAGAGCACCTCCACTTCCCTAAGCAGGGCTTCATAATGTTTCGGGTCTACGAGTGACAACTTGCTTGCACCGTACTTTTTAAGAAGCTCTCGAATTTCAGCTGTATGCCCGGCACGAGATTTATCAGCCAGAACAGCTCGAACTTCCTCAAGGGTCAATGCAGTTTTCGCAGGAGCAGCAGGGGCTTCTGCTTTTTCAGTAGCTTCGGATGCTCCTCCAAACTGCTGTGCGAGCCAGTTTGCTACATCGTTAATAGCAGCGGCGGCATTTCTCAGCTCTTCGATGGTCATAGCCATATCGCTCATTTTTGACATTTTCTGTTCCTCCTTCCTCGGATTGTCTGTGTGCGGCGATGATTCTGAGATTCTTCGCCATTCTTGCGGATACCTGACTGATTGCAGTGAGAGTAGCAATCACTTCTGCGTCAGTGCCGCTTCGGTTGTGAAAAGTCTGTTTCACGATGTTCACCTCGCTTTCTGTAGGTCGCTTTGTTTCGCCTTACACTACTCAATGGAGGTGAGATTGCCGTTTGGCCGAAAAAATATAAAAAAGTTTTTGAAAAGAAAAATCGTCCCCTAAAAAATCAGAGGACGACCATTCATATTAGATGTAGTCCTTAAGCTCGGAGCGGAGCTTCTGGAACAGCTTGTCCCTGCGATACACGAATGTATTACGAGAGAGGCCCATTTCCTTGCCGCAGTCACGTTCCGATTTTCCTTCCATAATAAGCTGGCAGATAAGACGGCCTTCCGGGTCCAGCTCGTTCAGCTTTGCGTAGAGGGCACGAAGAAGTTCTGCGTCCTCCATTAATTCAGCGATAGCTGCGGATTCATCCGGCATGTCATCAAGCCAGCTCTTTTCATTTCCTTCACCGTCGCTTACGGTGTTATCGAGAGAAAGCTGATCGCCAGCCTTGACATACGGACAGGTCATACAGTCCATGTCGCATAAATAGCGTTTGCTTGCAGGGCAGACACAACGGCCATGTTCCTGCTGGCGTTTACGGTAGGCGTTGATGTCACGGTAGTAGTTCGTGTAGAACTCCTTGTTTACGTCTACCCAGCTTTTGGATTCCTTGATGTAGATACGATACTGTTTGCTCTGATTGTCTTTGTTTGCCATAACATTTACCTCCTGTGATTGGCATAGATTTGTGACCAGTCACAGGTGGAAACAGAGATTTCAGGCATATTTCGCTGTAGAGTTTATTGTTCGTTCATACTCGCTACATTGAAAATAATGTCGAAAAGTGTTATGATGATTTAGTAGGGTTTGTTGGGGGTTGCTCTGGTTTATATTCATCAGATTCGACGGCCGACAAACATCAAAAAATCCCTGTGGCTTTTCACAGGGCTAGAAAATAGTAAGTTGAGTAGGCCTGCCATTCACAGTTGAGTAAGTTGAGTAGGTAAATTTGGTTAGAGGGACAATCAATGACAAAAAATGAAAATTTAAGACTGTGTGGCGGTACGTTTTTCACCTTGCTTTTAGAGGCTAGAAAGCAACTGCTGGGTGCAAATGAACACTACGCAGGAAAAAAAGATGGATTAACTGAATATGAAACTTTGATTGGTTTGGCCAGAGTGATACGTTCTGATTTAGCGACACCAATGCCGACTGAAATTAAAACAATTCAGGGTAACGCTTCAGAATATAAGAAATGTAAGAATGCAGGCGGAGGCTACTTCCCGTTCGGTGATAAAACGGCATTGAGAGTTTTTGACGAAAGAGTGAAGAACGAGTATGTGGATACATTGAGAAAAATGTGCCGCTTTGTGGATGACTTCATTGATGCTGGAGGAGATATAAAAAAAGACGAGCTACTCGTGAAAGCACTCGTCGAATTAATATCGTTGGATAATTGCATTGATGATAGCCAATCTTTCTATATCAAAGAAGATGGAACAACAGCGCAGAAAAAAGAACTCATAAATATGAAAGAAATTCCTTTGCAGTCATTTCTATTAGGTATATTTCATTATTCGGTATGTAGTGTTGATAATGTAGTTGGAGCTGAAACATTCGATTTCTGGTGTCCGTCTGCCGGTGGAGCAAAAAGGACTTACAAAGGAGATATTGGTGCCGATTGGCCAGTAGATATCAAACTCAGATACATTCAGCTTGAAGATTGTGACATAGCTGAGAATGATGCTAATGGCTCACCAGAAGATGTCATAGTTGAAGCGGACTGTGAAGATCCTCATCAGAACAAAGAAAAATCTAAACAGCAAATGGTTTTTAATTTCAACGTAACTGGAAATAACAATAGCTTCATTCAGCATGTCGATAGCATTACGAACAATTATTATGGAGGGCAGAAAAAAGATGGAGAATAAATTACAGCCATCACAACCGGGAGCTTTGCAAGCGCAAACACCGAATACGACATTTAATTTGCCCGGTAACAATAATACATTGGTAGCTCATACAGACGCTGTGAACAATACCTATAGCGTAATGATGGTGGGTGGGGCACCACCCATGCCGGGAAGCCCTAACGCAGTGCACACCATTACATTAAATACAGATTTCTATCACCTTCTGGTTGTTGGAGATGATGAATTAAATCCTCAGTACTGTCATTGCCTTGTTCGAAAGGACAGAGCAATAACGGAAAGTACCTCAAAAGAACTGAAAGCAGCTTATGCGGCTTTGTCAGAAGATGCAATATCGGTGCTGAAAACCTATCCGGCAATTATTGCGACTGAGAACCACACTTATGGGAAAACAGATGAAGACCACTATGCTGCGTATGGGTTGATTGTTGATGTAAAGATTCAGGACAATGGCATTAAAGTATATTATCAAATACTTAACTGGATACCACAGCAGAAAATAAATGAACTTCGGTTTGAACTCGGAATCGAAGGCTGCAGCGGAACGAATGAATTGAATCGTATGCACTGGGCAATAAAAAAGATAAATGCAGTAGAGGTATTAAGGGAAGCTGGGATACAAGTCTTTTCTTTATAAATACGCAACCACTCATCTGGAATCGAACATGGAGGAATAATATGAGTGCAGAATATGAAAACATGCAAGTTGAAAAATGGGTAAACCTTGAAGATGTAGCAGAACACCTAAGTTTGAGTCAGGATACAGTCCGTACTTGGATAAAAGAAGGAAAATTACCTGTATATAAAGCTGGAAAACGATATAAATTCAAAATCTCTGAAGTTGACGAATGGGTCAGAGAAGGAAAAATTAAAGAATAGAAGCAGGAGGTAGATTTGCATATGAACCCTAAAATGAAATCAGCAATAGAAAAAATAACGTTAAACGATGCCACATTTTCCAATGAGGTTATAGAACCGACGTATGTAAATTTCTTCTATGGGAAGAATGGTGCAGGCAAATCTACCATTGCACGAACGTTTAAGGCAAACGATGAGCGTTTACAGTGGCAAGCTGGGAAGGCATCAACTGACTATGATGTTCTTGTGTATGATACAGATTTTATAAATGCTAACTTGCGTAACTATGGAAATCTTGCTGGTGTATTCACCGTAAATGAAACTAATATTGCTATTCAAGAGCAGGTTGATACACTCAATGCAGAACGCAAGAAAATGGGTGAGGAATATAACGGACATAAGGCCGCTATAGACCAGAAAACAGCGGATAAGAATACCGCTTTATCGACATTTCAATCAGACTGCTGGAGCAAGAGTGCGGAAGCCAGAACACTATTCGATGAAGCTATTAAGGGTAAGAAAAAAGCTGCATTATTCGCTCAAGAAATTTTAGCAATTACGCCGGTTGCTCATGATGTTGAAGATTTAAAAACTCTATATGGGACCGTTTTTTCTGGCGATGCACAGCAGTACAACATGCTGTCTAAGGCAGGTAAAGTTACCTATGCATCCCTGCCGGGATATGAATTGATGGGAAAACCAATCTCCAGCAGCAGTGATACGGACTTTGCAAAATTTATTAAAGCCCTAAAAGCTACTGATTGGGTGCGAAGTGGTCATACTCATTTTGCTGGCCAGACAGACGGAAAATGCCCATATTGCCAGCAAAAACTCCCGTCTAACTTTGATAAAGAAATAGCTGCATGCTTTGATGCACAGTATCAAGATGACATCTCTGCGATTAATGCTTTTCAAAGAACATATGAATCAGAGATGGATTCCGTTGTAGCAACGCTGGAGGGCAATGTATCTGCTGCTATGCCGGAATTAGACTTGTCAGAATATGAAGTAAAAGTTCAGCTTCTTGTGGATGCGATAACCATTAATAAACAGAGAATTGCAGCAAAGATTAAAGAGCCGACATCCATTGCTTCCTTAGAAGATACTGATAGTTTGCTCATTGAGATTGGCACTCTGATTGATGGCTTTAATAAGAAAATCAAAGAAAATAACGAGATAGTCAGAGACCTCAAAACAAAGAAGGTTCTATGCAAAAAGCAGGTGTGGGAGTATCTTGCAGAGCTTTTGAAAGCTGATGTAGCTGCGTACAACAAAGCACTGTCTGATTTGGACACTGAAATAAAAGCATTGAAAGATAAAATGGAACAGTTAAAAAAGGATGCTACTGCCAAGAAGAAAGAGGCCAATGAACTAAACAAACAGATTGTGAATACTGAGGCCACTATCGATAGCATCAATGTTCTGCTTGATAATTCTGGTTTTGAAGGTTTCCATCTTCGTGCAAAGGACGGAGTAGCAAATACATATGAGGTTATTCGGCCGGATGGAACTGTTGCAGAAAAACTGAGCGAAGGTGAAAGAAACTTTATTGCATTCTTGTATTACTATCACCTTGTGAAAGGAAGCCTTAATAGTGAAGCTGTAAAAGATAAAATTGTTGTTATTGATGACCCGGTATCCAGTATGGATAGTGGAGCATTGTTCATCGTCAGTGCTCTGGTCAGAGAGATGATTGAGGTTTGTTACAACAATACGGACTATCGAAGCCATAAAGTCGACGGCGACTATATTAAGCAGATTTTCATTCTGACTCACAATGTTTATTTCCATAAGGAAATTACGCATCACCAAGCAAAGAGATATCACAGCGTTTCGTTCTATATGATTCGTAAGATAGAAAACATTTCTTCAGTTAAACTTTGTGTGCGTCAGAGTCAGAGAGTACCTACCGAGCAAGAGAACTATAATCCAATTCAAAACTCGTATGCTGCTCTGTGGGATGAATATAAGGAACTGAAAACAGCAAATACGGTGAAGAATGTAATCCGACATATTCTTGAATACTACTTTATTCAGATATGTGGCTACGAAGGAAACGACCTTCACAAGATTGTTCTGGAACAGAATAAGCTGTTGTTTGTGGATGAAGTGGAAGGACAGAAGCCTAATTATGACCGATACAACCTTGCTTCAAGCATGCTCACATATATGAACGACGGCCCAGCTGTTATAAGTGATGGCTTCAACTATATTGATGATGGCAGTGATGTGGAACAGTGCAAAAAAGTGTTTGAGTTGATTTTCACTGCCATGCATCAGGAACAGCACTATAAGATGATGATGGGAATCGAGGACTAAGTCCCGATTTTTGGACACTTAAACATATAAAATTAACAATGACTAGGGTTAGGAAGCTCTTAGTCT
The DNA here is from genome assembly GCF_023669475.1 of Blautia sp. MB18-30. NCBI lineage: Bacteria > Bacillati > Bacillota > Clostridia > Lachnospirales > Lachnospiraceae > Blautia > Blautia sp. MB18-30. The sequence continues at coordinate 22,958 of NZ_JAMOYY010000002.1, forward strand.
GATTGGAGGAAAATATAATGGCACAAAAGCAGACTATCGATGCAATGTGGGACGATAGCCCTATCGATGTATCAACAGAGGTGAATTTTATCTGGTCTATTGCAAATAAGCTGCGTGGTACATACCAGAGTGATAAATATAAAGATGTAATCATTCCGATGGTTATCATCAGACGTTTTGAGTGTGCGCTGGAACCTACCAAAGACAAGGTGGTTGCACAGTTTAAAGCAAACCCAAATTACCCGGCAAAAGCTATGTATCGTATTTCGGGGTTTCAGTTCTACAATACTAGTGAATTTACACTTGCAGAATTGATTAATGATGCCGACAATTTAGCAGCCAACTTTAAAGCGTATCTTCAGAGTTTTTCTCCTAATGTGCAGGAGATTATTGTGTCTGCTGAGAAAGGTTTGGACTTTTATAAGCAAATTGACAAGATGGATAAAAACGATCGCCTGTTAAGTGTCGTCAAAGCATTTTCAGAATTGGATTTGAATCCTCGCACGATTGATAACGTAAAGATGGGATACATTTTCGAGGATTTAATTCGTAGATTCTCTGAAAACGCTGAGGCTGGTGATCATTACACTGGACGAGATATCATTAAATTGATGGTAAATATTTTGTTAGCTGAAGGCTGTGACGATATCTTTGACGACGGAAAAGTAATTACAGTTTTGGATCAAGCATGTGGTACAGGTGGTATGCTCTCCACAAGCTATAACTTCATTAAGAGATATAATCCTACTGCAGATGTTCGTCTTTTTGGGCAGGAAATCAATCCGGAATCTTATGCTATCTGTCTTGCAGAAATGCTCATCAAAGGTCAGAATGCAGAGAATATCTGCTATCAGGACACTATGAAGAAAGATCGATTTGCTGAAACCAAGATGCGCTTTGTTATTGAAAATCCGCCATTTGGTACTCCGTGGGGAGGTAAAGATGCAGCTGAAGGTGTAGAAAAAGCAGTTAATGATGAATATGCAAAGGGATTTGAAGGCCGTTGGGGTGCTGGGCTCCCTGGTTCCGGCGATATGCAGATGCTGTTTTTGCAATCTGCTATTGACAAAATGGATGATAACTTTGGTCGTGCTGCTATTATTGAAAATGGTAGTCCATTATTTTCAGGTGGTACAGCTTCTGGCGAAAGCCAAATTCGTCGTTGGATGTTAGAAAACGATTTAATCGAAGCAATTATTGCATTGCCAACAGATCTGTTTTACAACACGGGCATAGCTACATATATCTGGGTGCTTTCAAAAAATAAACGTGCTGAGCGCAAGGGCAAGATTCAGTTGATAGATGCTTCGTCCTTCTTCCACAAACTGCGCAAGGCTCTGGGTGATAAGAAAAATGAAATATCTCCGGAAGACCGCAGCACCGTAACGAAGCTCTATGCAGAATTTGCAGAAAACGAGTACTGCAAGATTTACGACAACGAGGAGTTCATTTACCGTGAGTACACGGTTATGCAGCCTCTTCAGCGTAGCTATGCCATTACAGAGGAGCGTATCGAAGCTATGCTGTCTAAGGGTGCGCTTTCTTCTCTCTATGATCAGGCTAAGGTTAATGAATTGGAGAATGCTGAAGAACTAACTGGCAAAGAACAGAAAAAATTGGAATCATTCCAAAACAATCAGGCCTTATACGATGAGATTATTACTACATTGAAAGCTGTCACTTCAGAACAAGTATATAATTCACCGACTGAGTTTATGCCTGTACTGACTAAGGCACTTGCTTCGGCAACATCTGATAAAAAATTGCTCGACAAGATTGCTAATGGCCTCTCTATTATGGATAAGAATGCAGAAATTCAACGTGACCGCAAGGGAAGGATTATTTACGACAAAGAAACCAAGGACACCGAACTGGTGAAATGGGAGGAAAGCATCGAAGATTATATGGCACGTGAGGTTTTGCCTCATATCCCGGATGCCGCCGCTTTCTTTGAGGAAGATCTTGGAAAGAAAAAACCTGTCATCAAGACCGGTGCTGAAATCCCATTCACGCGGTATTTCTACAAATATCAGGCATCAACGCCAAGTGAAGAGCTGGAAACAAAGTTTATGGAACTGGAATTTTCGGTTTCAAAGCGTGTGGCAAAGCTGTTTGAGTAAGGTGGTGCTGATATGAGAGAAATGAAAGCGAGTGGAATCTCTTGGTTGGGAGAGCTTCCCTCCAATTGGGAACTAAGAAAAATAAAATACTGTTTGCAAGAACGAGTTGAGAAAAATAATCCTGTTAGGACAACAGAAATTCTTTCGTTGACTGCTAAACAAGGCGTCATTCCATACGATCAAAAAGAAGGTGGAGGAAACAAACCTAAAGAGGATGTGAGTGCATACAGACTGGCTTATCCTGGGGATATCGTAATGAATAGCATGAATATATTGTCTGGCTCTGTGGGGCTGTCGCAATATTTTGGTTGTGTTAGTCCTGTTTATTATATGCTTCGCCCTTGGAATGCAAAGGAAGATGTACGCTACTATAACTATATCTTTCAGACAACGATGTTTCAACGCAGTTTGTTTGGACTTGGAAATGGCATTCTTATTAAAGAATCTGGAAATGGAAAATTGAATACAATTCGAATGCGCATTCCGATGGATAAGTTTGGCGGCCTTTTTATACCGGTTGCTCCAACAGGTGAGCAGCACCGCATTGCCGATTTTCTCGATGCTAAATGCGCTGAAATTGATGTGCTGACCACCGACATTCAAACTCAGATCGACACGCTGGAGCAGTACAAGCGGTCTGTTATCACCGAAACTGTCACCAAAGGACTGAATCCCGATGCCGAGATGAAGGACAGCGGGATTCAATGGATTGGCAATATGCCTTCACATTGGGAGGTTATTCGTGGCAAGTACATTCTACGATATATGCAGAAGCCGGTGCGTGATGATGATGGTGTAATAACCTGTTTCCGCGATGGTGAGGTAACCCTGAGAAGCAATCGACGTGAAGATGGTTTTACGATGTCTGATAAAGAAATCGGTTATCAAGGCATTGATATCGGTGATCTGATTGTACATGGTATGGACGGCTTTGCAGGCGCTATTGGCATTTCTGATTCAAGAGGCAAGGCGTCACCTGTGCTTAATGTTTTAGATACCAACCAAAACAAGCGATACATTATGTACTATCTTCGTAGCATGGCGTACAGTGATGTATTCCTTGCACTGGCAACCGGAATTCGAGTTCGTTCTTGTGATTTGCGTTGGAACAAGTTAGCGGATCTTTCATATCCTGTTCCACCGCTGGATGAACAAAAAGCGATTGTTGAACATGTCGATGCAGTGCTTGCAAAGGCGGATGATGTTATCTCTGATAAGAAAGAGCAGCTTGCAACACTTGACGAATATAAGAAATCACTCATCTTTGAGTATGTAACTGGGAAGAAGGAGGTTGTCTAATGGCTACTTTTGAAGAACAACTTAATAATCTGCTAGAAAGGACTCATTCTATTAAAAGCCCAATTAATGCAGCGGCAATCGGTACGGATATAAACGAATATAATCGTCCGAGTGAAGTATGGATCAATGATGTAGAGATTTTTTACAATAATTATCTTAAAGAACATCCATTAGGCGACCGCATGAAAACAATTCTGTTTCATAGAAATCTGGATGCTTACAAAAATCTCGTTGGATGTTTGGAGAGCATCAGTAAGGACCAAGATTTTATAAATAAAATGAACGGAATTTCAATGGTTAGTGTACCAAAGTATCAGGCAAAAACCTTGCCTGAATTTGATGTGTTTATTTCCCATGCTAACAAGGACAAAGAAGATTTGATTGAAGAATTATATCAGTCATTAAACAAACTGGGGATTAAGATTTTTTATGATAAAGAGTCTTTGGAGTGGGGAGATAATTGGAAGGATCGTATTCTGAACGGCACGAAAAAAGCAGAGTTTGCAATTATCGTTATTTCGGAAAACTTCTTTGATCGAGAGTGGACCGAGCGTGAATTGAATGAGTTTTTAAATCGACAGAATAGAAATGGACAGAAGCTGATTCTTCCGATTTTGCACAACATTACGGTTTCACAGTTACAAGAAAAGTATCCATCTATAGCGGATATACAAGCGATTGACTCATCCAAGTATAGTTGCGACCAGATTGCTTTGCTTTTTGCACGTCAACTAATCAAACGGCTGAAAAGTGAGTAAGGAGGGATAATCAATGGATGATAAAACGATAATTGATATTACGAACTTGGATGCGGAAAAACATGCAGAAAATGCTGCAAAACGAGTTGCTTCATACAGCGAGAAGCTTCTTCATCACGCATCAATTCTTTCCGAAAAAGAATATCAGAAATTTCTTCTTGAAAGACTGGAAAAGGATAATGGTTACGTTATTCGTAAGGCAAGTGACTTTGATCGTTATTTTGCAGTTGACCGTGAGATGCTCTTTAAGTTTCTAGAAGATACTCAGCACGAAACGATGGAATATCTGAGAAAAATATATAAGTCTGATTTGGAAGAGACGATTGTTAGTTTTATCAATGCTGAAACGACAAAAACTCGTGGCAGCCTTCTTGATGTGCTGAAGCATGGAATCGAAATTTCTAATCAGAAGCTGGAACTCATGTACACAAAACCGGCAACTACATTCAATCCAGATTTGACTAGAAAGTATGGACAGAATATTTTCTCTGCAATGGAGGAAGTGTGGGCCAGCGATAAAGAACGAATTGATGTTGTTATCTTTTTGAATGGACTAGCTATTATTGCATTTGAACTTAAGTGCAATGCAGCTGGGCAGTCTTATCAGGATGCAATTTATCAGTTCCGAACCGACCGTAGCCCCAAAACACGTCTTTTTATGTTCAAAGCAGGTACGTTGGTAAACTTTGCTATGGACTTAGAAGAAGTGTATATGACAACAAAACTCGCAGGTGACGCTACATTCTTCCTTCCTTTTAATATGGGAAACGGAGAAGGTGTAACTGCTGGTGCTGGAAATCCTGCGTTTGAAGATAAGTATAGCGTATCTTATATGTGGGAAGATATCCTTACAAAGGATACGATTTTGGACTTAATAAGTAAGTTTATTTTTGTCGAGACAAAAGAAAAAGTAGATGATAAGACCGGGAAAATCAAACGTTCTGAGAATTTGATATTCCCTCGTTATCACCAGCTGGATGTTATTCGAAAAGTGCTTGCCGATGTTAGAGAAAATCGCACTGCACAGAATTACTTGATTCAGCATAGCGCTGGATCTGGAAAAACAAATTCTATAGCATGGTTGGCACATCGTTTAACATCTCTTCATGACGAAGAAAACAAGATAATTTTTGACAACATCATTATTGTCACTGACCGAGTTGTTGTTGACCGTCAGCTTCAAAAAGCAATCATGGGAATGGAGCATAAGGCCGGATTGATTCGTGTTATGGACGATAAGTGCAATTCAGCTGACCTTGCGATTGCATTGAATGGTAATACAAAGATTATTGCAACCACAATTCAAAAGTTCCCGTATATTGTTGATAGTGTAAAGGACCTTAAGAATAAAAGTTTTGCAGTAATTATTGATGAGGCACATTCTTCTACTGCAGGTAAAGATATGGCTGCGGTAACAATGTCGCTTGGTTCTGGTGATCAAACTGAATCAGATGTTGAAGATATGATTTCAAGTGAAATCAAAAGAAACGGTAAGCAAGCAAATGTATCAATTTTTGCATTTACAGCTACACCTAAGCCGACAACAATTCAGTTGTTTGGTCGTTTGAATACGCATGGCCAGAGAGAAGCATTTCACGTTTATTCGATGAAGCAGGCTATAGAAGAGGGCTTTATTCTTGATGTTCTGCAGAACTATACAGAGTATTCAACTTTTTACCAGCTTAACAAGGAAATCGAAGACGATCCTCGTTGTAAAACGAATGCGGCAAAGAGGCAGATTGCACGCTTTATAGAATTGCATGATACTAATATTGCACAGCGTGTAGAAGTAATTGTTGAGCATTTCCGAACAACGGTAATGCAGGAACTGGGTGGCCAGGCTAAGGCAATGGTTATTACCGCGTCCAGACAAGGTGCTGTTAAATATAGACAGGCTTTTGAGGAGTACATTACCAAGAAAGGTTACGACGGAATTCATGCTCTGGTTGCATTTTCTGGAAAAGTAAAACTACCGGATGATGATAAAGAATATACAGAGGCATCTATCAATGGTTTTCCGGAGGATAGACTCACCAAAGAATTTGATACAGATAATTATCAAGTGCTTTTGGTTGCTAATAAATATCAGACAGGTTTTGATCAGCCAAAACTGTGCGCAATGTATGTTCTGAAAAAACTAAGAGGTGTTAATGCTGTCCAGACACTTTCGAGACTGAATCGTATTTGTGCTCCATATGATAAAAAGACATTTGTGTTGGATTTTGTAAATACATACGAGGATATCAAAGCTGCATTTGCTCCATACTACACCACAACATTACTGGCAAATTCAGTAACGCCTAATGCAATTTACGACTTGGAAGCTACTATTGATGCCTATGCATTATTTGATCCGGCTGACATTGAAGCTGCAAATGATATATTGTATTCACAGAAAGTAACAGGAAAACAGAAGCAAAGATTGACATTCTTCCTGCAGAAAAGCAAGAAGCTACTGGAACATTATGAATATGAAACACAGCGTCAAGCTGTGGCAGATATGCGTGGATTTGTTCGTTATTATGAGTTTTTGCTTCAAGTTTCTAGTTTTGAAGATACTGATTTGCACAAGAAATATAACTTTATTTCATACCTGTTAGCTTATATCAATATTAAGCATCCGGGTGGTGGTTTTAATTTAGATGGAAAGATCAAAGCCTCTCAATTTGTTCAGAAAAAGGGTGAAGAACATGTTTCATCTGATCTGGTTGCAAAGCCGGTAATGAAATTGCCAACGGCGGAACACTTTGGTTTGAGTGAGGATAAAGAAAAGAGACTGTCTGAAATAATCGATGAGATTAACAGCAAGACTGGCAAGAACTATGATAACGATGTTGTTGTAAAGGCTATGCTGCAGATTAGAGATATCCTTATGAAATCAGATAAACTTAAAACAAGTGCTAAGAATAATACACAGCAAGACTTTGAGTTCTCTTATTTTGATGATATTGATGATGCACTTATTGAAGGATTGTCACAGAATCAAGATTTCTTTTCAATGTTGTTGTCAAATGATGAAATGAAACATCAGGTGATGGGAATTTTTTCTGATGAGATTTATAAAAGTCTTAGAGAATCAGTATAAAGGCGGTGAAAGACAGTGTTCGATAAATTTCGACTAAAAGAAGTGCTGGTAGAGTACAAAAAACGCTTTGTGCAACAACAGTGGCCTAATGAAAAATATAAATGGGAGGCTGTGCAATGCTTTCAGTTAAATTGGGATGTCAATTCAGATGATTTTGCACAGATGCTAACAAAGTCACTTGCTCAGACGGCTAATTTGTTGACATCGGTAAATAACTTCCCAGCAAGAATGATTACCAAGTTTGCAGAGATTGCGCCAGAAGAAGTACGCTCAATGTATATTGAACTGTATGATGAGAGCAAGGATTTATACGAGAGAGTAGCCAGCTTCAAAAATAAATCTAATACGTTATTAGAGAGGTATGGCAATGGAGCGGCTCAGCATTACCAGTATGAAAATGCGATAATGACATATTTATGGCTTCGATATCCGGATAAATATTACATCTACAAATTGAGTGAAGTAAAAGCTGTCTCGTCGGAGCTGGAAAGTGATTATCGATTCAAAAAGGGTGCTTATGCTGATAACATCAGGAATTTTGTGGCATTTTATGATGAGATTTGTGCTGAACTTCAGCAGGATGATGAACTTAAAAATCTGCTTAATTCTCAGCTGACATCTACATGTTACGCTGATCCTGAATTACGAACTCTTACAATAGATGTGGGCTTCTTTATTTCTCGCTATTGGAACAAGGAGGAACCAGGTCCTAAAGCGGATGAGTGGTGGCCGACTGATTATACTCCGGCATTAACGGTAGAGGATTGGTTAGAGCTTCTGACAGATAAAGACGTATTTAATGAGAGCAGTCTCGAAATCATGAAACGAATGAAGGATTATGGTGGAAAGGCTACTTGCACTCAGCTTGCTGTGAAATATGGAGAAACCAAGAACTTTTATAATAGTGGATCTGTTGCATTGGCAAGACGTATTGTTCAAAAAACTGGATGTCCAGTAATTGCAAGAGATGAAGAAAACTCTCGATTTTGGCCTGTATTATATGTTGGTAAGAATGCTGCAAAAGATGAAGAAGGATCTTATGTTTGGAAACTTCGTGATGAATTAGCAGAAGCTCTAGATCAAGTCGATTTATCAGAAGTCCTTTTGTATGCGCAAGATGAAGAAGGAGAAGAAGATCATAGATACTGGTTTTTGAATGCAAATCCCAAAATATGGAGTATGGCTAGCATGCCAGTTGGAGAAGTACAGGATTATACATTATATAATGATAATGGCAATAAACGGCGTATTTTTCAGAATTTCTTAGATGCAAAGGCTGGAGATATGATAATCGGCTATGAGTCCACACCGGTAAAGCAGGTAGTTGCAATTCTCAAAATTAGTGCGGAACAAGATGGAAAATCAATTTATTTTGAAAAAGTAGAAGGGCTGTCTTCTCCAATTGATTATGCAACTCTGAAAGCTTGTCCAGAACTTGAAAAGATGGAGTACTTTGGTAATCCGCAGGGTAGTCTGTTCAAACTGACAAAGGGTGAATATGATTTCATTTATGACATGATTCGTGATGAAAATCCAGCACCACCTGCAGCAGATAGTATTGAAAAATATGACAAAGAAAAGTTCTTAAATGATGTATATATGACTGAAGCAAAGTATGAGCGCTTAGTTGCAGTTTTGAAAAAGAAGAAAAATATTATTCTTCAAGGTGCTCCAGGTGTTGGAAAGACATTTGCGGCAAAGAGACTTGCATATTCGATTATGGGTGAGAAGGATGATGATCGCATAGAGTTTGTGCAATTCCATCAAAATTATTCCTATGAAGATTTCATGATGGGGTATAAGCCGGTTGAAGATGGATTTGAATTGAAGTATGGTATTTTCTATAGATTTTGTCAAAAGGCTGCAAACCATCCTGATAAAGATTATTTCTTTATCATTGATGAGATCAACCGTGGAAATATGAGTAAGATCTTTGGTGAGTTACTCATGTTAATTGAGGCAGATTATAGAGATACGAAAGCAACATTAGCCTACAATGGCCTAAGTTTCTCTGTCCCAAAGCGTCTACATATCATTGGTATGATGAATACTGCTGATAGAAGTCTGGCGATGATTGATTACGCACTTCGTCGTCGTTTTAGCTTCTTTGATATGGAACCGGGATTTGATTCAGAAGGTTTTATTAAATATCAGGAAGGATTCGCAAACGACACATTCAATACTCTGATTGACCGTATTAAGGAATTGAACCAAGAAATTGCTAAAGATAAATCACTTGGTAAAGGTTTCTGTATTGGGCATAGCTATTTCTGTAACACAGATGAGTGTACAGAAGAATGGATGCAAGATGTGGTTGATTTTGATGTGTTGCCTATGTTAGCAGAATACTGGTTTGATGATACAGACAAACTGCAACGTTGGGAGAATATTTTGCACGGTGTATTTCAATGACAAAGGATAAGAGCATTTTAATCAATAATATTTATCATATGCTTTCTTATACTTTTCAGGCACTGAACCAAGAAACCTATGAAGATGTTGCAGTAGAGTCTTTTGACGAGATGTATAATCTGCTGGCAGCGATTCTGTCTAAGGGAATTGGATTGCAGTTAAAGCAAGGGCTATATAGAGAATACATAAGTCGTCAGGAAGAACTTTCAGTTATGCGCGGCAAAATAAATATGCCGGGTACAATTAAAAATAGGTTGGCACATAAAAGGGTACTTACTTGCGACTTTGATGAGTTGTCAGAAAACAATTTACTGAATCAAATACTGAAAACAACTGTTACGCTTCTTTTACGCAATGGAAAAGTGCAAGCAAAATACAAAGATGATCTAAAAAAGAAAATGTTGTATTTTTCAAATGTAGAGATAATAGAACCAACAGGAATTAAATGGTCGTCCATTCGTTTTCAGCGTAACAATCAAACATATAGAATGCTTGTAAGTATTTGCCAGTTGATTATTGAGGGGATGCTTATTACAACAGATTCAGGTGACTATAGGTTAGCCTCTTTCGTAGATGAGCAACGTATGTGTAGGTTGTATGAGAAATTTATTCTGGAATATTACAGCAGACATTATCCTGAATTATCTGTCAGTGCATCACAGATTCCGTGGTCACTGGATGATGGTATTGGAACCATGCTTCCGGTCATGCAAAGTGATATTCATCTGCAACGTGGCAATACTGTACTTATTATTGACGCAAAATACTATAGTCACACAACACAGTCCCAGTTTGATAAACATACGATTCATTCTAATAATTTGTATCAGATTTTTACATACGTAAAAAATCGGAGTTATCAATTTGGAGAGGAGAAAAATACAGTTTCTGGAATGCTTCTCTATGCAAAGACAGAAGAAGAAATACAACCGGACAATGTGTATCAAATGCATGGAAGTCAGATAAGTGTTAAAACTCTAGACTTGAACCAGCCTTTTGCGGAGATTGCTAATCAGATGGATAGAATTGTGGAGTCACATTTTTCTGGACTTGCAAAGAAATATTAAAGCCATCAATTTTGTTGTGATTTTCAATTGGTGAAATGAGAAGAAAGCAGAAGGAGGTCTCTTATTTGAAAAAGAAAAAAGATGAAATAACCATCCGTTCCAGCGCTGCAGAATATTTGACTTATGTTGCTTCTGTCGGTGATCAGCAGGACAGCATTGAGATGCGCTATGAGGATGAGAATATATGGCTGACACAGAAGATGATGGCCACGTTGTACGATGTGGATGTTCGCACCATAAATTATCATGTAAAAAAAATCTTCAGTGATAGCGAATTACAAGAGGATTCAGTTATCCGAAAATTTCGGATAACTGCCGCTGACGGAAAAAGCTACAGCACAAATCACTATTCCTTGGAGATGATTATTGCAGTAGGCTTTAAAGTAAATTCAGAGCGTGCGGTTCAGTTCCGTAAATGGGTCAATCAAATTGCCAAGGACTACACCATCAAAGGCTGGGTTATGGATGACGAACGTCTAAAAAATGGTGGATCAGTGCTTACAACAGAATATTTTGATCGTTTGCTTGAGCAGATTCGTGAGATCCGTTTATCTGAGCGTAGATTCTATCAGAAGATAACGGACATCTATGCTACAGCTCTTGATTACGACCGCACATCCAAAACAACAAAGCAGTTTTTTGCCAAGGTGCAGAACAAGATGCATTATGCAGTTCACGGACATACGGCAGCAGAGTTGATTTATGAGCGAGCAGATGCTGATAAGCCACATATGGGGCTGACCACGTGGGCAGCAGCACCGGAAGGAAAGATTGTAAAAAGTGATGTGAGTGTTGCGAAGAATTATCTTTCAGAGCAGGAAATGCGTTCATTAGAGCGTATCGTTTCTGCTTATCTGGATCTGGCCGAGGATCGTGCAGAACGTTACATTCCGATGACAATGGAGGACTGGGCAAAGCGTCTGGATCTATTCCTGATGGCTGATGACAGAGAGGTCCTTCAGGATGCAGGAAAGATCACGGCAGAGATTGCCAAGGCTAAAGCCGAGACTGAATTTGAAAAGTATCGTGTTATTCAGGACAGATTGTTCATGTCTGACTTTGATAAATACATGTTGGAACTGGAAGAGAATGCGAAGAAGTAATAGGATCGGTCCTCTCTTTCAATGCTGGATTTTCAGGTATGATAAGGTCGAGTGCATGGAAACCTGGCTATCAGTTAGGACGAAAAATAGCTGTTGACCTGTTTTTGTAGGAAGAACGGACAAGGTTGAGGCGATGGAGGTTCCTTGCAAAATTTGACTTTTATGTTTGAATCACTATAATAGTAGAAACGAATAAAAAAGTTGAACTTTTTCCGTGAACAGGTGAGGTTTAGGCTGTGATATGGATAGCGGAATGTATCAAGAATTTTCTGCTACAGAATTTGTAGATATGTTTCCGCAAACAAACGGAGATATTTTGGTACATACCATATTAGTCTGGATAGGTTCCCGATGACCGACATCAATCCGGACCTATCGAGCCATGTGGAGACTGTGGTTCTTTTGTCCCAACTGAAACAAAAGCCGGCATGAAGGTTTCCAATCTGTATATCTCACAGGTAAAGAGAAAATGCGGAATTGAGGTTGGAAAGAATTATAATTTACCTAAAAATGAAGATAGCAGGCAACCGCAGTGTCCAGAAGATAAAGAGAGTGCAATTGTGGAGGCATTGAAGCATTTTAAGATGAATAGTTAATAAAGAGAGGTGAGATGCTATGCCAGGTATACTCGTGGTTGAAGATGATGAAAATTTAAATCGTGGAATTACATTTTCACTGAAAAAATCCGGATATGAGGTTTTTTCAGCAGAATCAGTGAAAAAAGCGAAAAGAATTGCAAATGATAATAATGTGGATGTTACCATTTGTGATGTGAATCTTCCGGATGGGAATGGACTGGAATTTGTAAGGTGGATGAGATGCAATTATAATACATACATTATTTGTCTTACAGCACTAGATCAGGAGATGGATCAGGTCATGGGATATGAAGCAGGGGCAGATGATTATATTACAAAGCCGTTTAGTCTTTCGGTACTTCTTTTGAAAATAGAAGCACATTTCCGCCGCAGACAGGAGAAAACGGAAGCCGGAAAGATGATTTCGGGAGATATCGTATTTATCGCAGGAGAAATGAAAGTCCTGATAAAGAGTCGTGAAATCAGTCTGACAAAAACGGAGTTAAAAATGCTGACTTTTTTTCTTCAGAATCCGAAACAGATTCTTTCAAAAACACAAATATTGGAAAATGTGTTTGATCTGGAAGGGGATTTTGTGGATGAAAATACAATCGCTGTCAATATCAGAAGACTCCGTGAGAAAATTGAAGACAATCCGGCTGCACCGGTCTATATAAAGAATATCAGAGGTCTTGGGTATATATGGAATCAGGAGGTAAGGCAGTGACAAAGAGATATCACAGGAAACTCACATCAGCCTTGTCTTTGGTATTGCCGGTCATATTAGTGTTTGCAATATTAAATTGCTTTACCACGTATGTGTTTTATGAAGATTATAAATATAAAATGAATCTTATGACAGAGATTGCTGCAAAGGAAGAATTTTCCGGGCTGGATGCTGTTTCGGAATTGCTTAAGGATAAGGATATTGAAACTAACGAACAGGGAAGGCGATTATTGGAGCAATATGGATACTGGGGGAATAAAGGGAATGCATTTTATTCGCAATTCCGGCATCATGTTATGGTGACCGGTGCTGTAAGCACTGTGATATGCGTGCTTCTTTTGACTTTTTTACTTTATTGGAAGAAAAAAGAAGATGCGTGTCATCAGAAAATTTTAGACCAGTTGGAAGAAATTCTGATCAGATTCCGTGAAAATAAATTTGATGATTTACTGAAAACGGAAAATCATGCAGAACTGGAAAAATTGAATGACCAGCTTGAAGCAATCGGACATCATATTCAGTTGATAAAGGAAGAAGCAAGGGCAGAAAAGGAGAACACGAAAGAAATGGTTTCTGATATTTCTCACCAGTTAAAGACACCGGTTGCAGCTTTGGATACATGTTTTAGTGTGCTGATGCAGAATGACTTAAGTGCCACAGAACAGGAGGAGTTTCGTATCCGTTGTCGGAGCGCTCTGGATGGACTGGAGACATTATTGCAGTCGCTTCTTGAAATATCCAAGATGGAAACTGGACTGATTCAGATTAATAAGAAAAAACTTCCGCTTATGGATACTGTCATATCTGCTGTGAACCGCACTTATCCTAAAGCGGATGAGAAAGAAATTGAATTCGTTTTTGACTATGAAAAAGAGCTGGAAACATGCACGATTATGCAGGATAAAAGGTGGCTTGGTGAAGCTGTGATCAACGTTCTGGATAATGCGGTCAAGTACAGTCCGTGTGGTTCAAAAATATTTATCCGGTTACAAAAAAGAAACGATCTTGTAAGAATGGAAATTGAGGATCAGGGAATTGGTATTCCGCAGAATGAGTATCACAAAATTTTTCAACGATTTTACAGAGGAAGTTCCAAGGAGGTCATGGAAAAGAGTGGTACAGGAATCGGACTTTTTCTATCGAGAGAAATTATCGAAAAACACGCAGGTACGATTACGGTAACCTCCGGCAAAAAGAAAAAAGGAAGCACGTTTGTGATTCAATTACCATATGTTGGTTAAATTTTAAGTGAGCAGAAATCTTACAATTCTGTAAGATTTCTGCTCGTTTTTTGAAAGTGAAATGAAAGATTGTCCTGATACAATTTGGATGTAGGTTGAAAAATGACCAAATATATAAACAGGCAAAGAAAGCGTGCTGAAAAGGTACGCTTTACAGAATTGAAAAGGAGGCAACACATGAGTGTGATATTAGAAACCAAGCAGCTTTGTAAGTTTTATGGCGCAGGTGAGAATCAGGTCAAAGCGGTCAATCAGGTGGACATTCAGATTGAGCAGGGAGAATTTGTCGCAATTGTTGGAAAGTCAGGTTCCGGTAAAAGTACATTACTTCATATGCTTGGAGGGCTTGATACCCCGACAAAAGGCAGTGTTACTTTAGCAGGGAAAGATTTATACAGGATGAAGGAAGATGCCCTTGCTGTTTTCCGCAGAAGAAAAATCGGATTTGTTTTTCAGGCATTTAATCTGGTTTCATCTGTTAATGTCTGGGAAAATATTGTACTGCCACTGGGGCTGGATGGAAGAAAAGTGGATGAAGCGTATGTAAATGATATTATTGCAACTCTGGGGATTGAAAACCGGATTTATAATCTGCCAAATCAGTTATCCGGAGGACAGCAGCAGAGAGTAGCAATTGCAAGAGCACTGGTGAATCGTCCGGAAATTATATTTGCAGATGAGCCGACAGGAAATCTTGATTCTAAGACCAGTGATGAGGTAATCGCTCTGCTTAAGATGACAGCAAAAAAATATGGACAGACAATTGTAATGATTACCCATGATGACGAAATTGCACAGGTCGCTGACCGTATTCTGGTGATTGAGGACGGACAGGTGGTGGATTTCAGATGAAGACAATAAGCAGGATTGCATATAGCAATGACAAAAGGAACAGGACAAGAAGTATACTGATCATGATGGCAATCTGTCTGACCACGATGCTGCTTGTTATCATCAGTACTGTGGGAAATGGGGTAATTCATTTACAGAAAAGTCAGGCGGCAGGATCATATGGAAGCAATTATGGTCTGTTTGTTTCCGCAGACGGATCGCAGTTAAAAGAAGTAAACCGCCGTGCGGAAATAGATGCTACAGGCACTATGTGCACCGAAGGTATCATAAAAGGCAATGAAAAAGGCGGGTTTGTCTGCATGGATGAGACTGCAAGAAAAATGCTTCCTTATAATAAAGAATATGAGTTGAAGGAAGGAAAGTATCCGGAAAAAATGCAGGAAATTGCCGCAGGAAGAGCATTTTTTCGTGCAATGGGGTATGGTGATGTAAAGATCGGAGATACGGTTACACTGGATTACCGCGCAGGGATGCAGTCAGAATATAAGCCGGAAGAATTTGTTGTCAGCGGAATCCTATATGATCGGGATGAGTATACCATCGAGGCATCTTATGTTGCTTTCGGATCACAGGAGTTTTATGATGAGCACGCCGCAGAGAATGACAGACAGTATAATATTTATTTTACTTTAAATGATTCTGCAAATGTATCTATGAATAATATTGAGTCGGTTATAAAGCAGATTGCAGCAGCTTGTGGGATCGAAGAAAAAAACGTTATAGTCAATGATCTCTATTTGCAATGGGTCTTGCAGCCGAGTTATGAAACGATTGCGGTATGCGGGGTTTTGATTCTTGCAATTGTACTTTTCTCTGTTGTGGTCATTTATAATATTTTTCAGGTCGGTATTGCCAACAAGATACAGGAGTATGGAAAAATCAAGGCTCTGGGAGCGACAAAAAAGCAGATGAAACAACTGATCTTCAGAGAGGGTATGTTTTTGACAATTTCTTCAATACCAGTTGGATTGCTTCTTGGTTTTCTGATTGCAAAATGCGGTTTTAACTGGCTGGTAGAACAGGGAAACCTTGTATCAACCGGAACTGGCTCTATGGGAGTCCAAAATCAGCAGATGCCACTGTTTTCCCTGCCTGTTATGCTTCTATGTATTTTCGTGTCATTTTTTACCGTTGCTTTGGCGCTGCGTAAACCAATGAAAATTGTTTCACGGATTTCACCTATCGAAGCAACACGGTATTTAGAAAATGCAGAAACACACAAAAAAGGAAAACGAAATGGCAGAAAAAATGTCACCGTGTTTTCTATGGCAATGGCAAATATAACGGGTAATCCAAAAAGAACCATTGGTACCATCCTCACACTGGGGCTTTCCTGCGCATTGTTTGTGATTATCTCTAATTATGTAGGAAATATTGATACGGAGCATGAAGCACGTCTTTCCGTTAATCATGGACAATTTGAACTGCAGCTTGACTATTCTGCTGAGTACGATGAAAGATATCCGGAGAATAATCTGGATACGATTCTGACGGATAATCCATTGAATGATTCAATGATTGAAGAAATCAAAAGCATTCCAGGAGTGACAGATGTCATGACGAGAGAGATTGTCTCTGTAAATCTGAACGGAACAAGATTTCCGGTTGATATTGTGAGTAAAAATGATTTTGATTTTATGCGCCAAGACGGGGATATTGGCTCTATGGATTATGATCGGGCGGTAAAGAATGGTGAAATTTTCTTTGGTTGGTCGATGTGGATGGAACAAGATGGATATGCTCCGGGTGAATCCATTGCATTTGACTTTGAGAATGGAAGTGGAACCTATACCTATCAGGGAAAGATTGCGGGATCCTTTGTAAGCGCGGACACTTATCTTGTCATTCCGGAAGGTGTATACCGTTCCATGAATCCGAGGGGAACAGCCTATGGATATCTGTGGGTGGACTGTGATAAAAAAGATGTGGCATCTGTGGAACAGAGTCTGAATACTTTGATTTCTAATACTTCGCATATAAAAATGGATACCTATCATGCACAGTTACAATATGCAGAATTCGCAGCCCGCATGATGAAGCTCGGCTGTTATCTGTTTATGGCGGTTGTGGGACTCATCGGTTTTATGAATATGGCAAACACCATGATCATGAATATTACGACAAAAAAGCAGGAATATGGTGTATTACAGGCTGTGGGTATGACAAATAAACAATTAAATTTATGCCTGCAGTTACAGGGACTGATTTTTACGGTTGGTACCATATGCGTAGCTTTGATCATTGGTCTGCCGCTCGGCTATGCACTTTTTTCCTATGCAAAACATAATGGAATATTTGGAATGAATATCTATCATGTTCCAATCGTACCAATTTTTATTATGATTTTTTTGGTCGGTCTGTTGCAGATTGTACTTTCCTGCGTTTTAAGCAGTAATCTGAAAAAGGAAACGCTGGTAGAAAGAATAAGGTATCAGGGATAGCATCTACCCACATCTGTAAATTGCCCTCAAGATATAATCTCGTATATTCAAGTGGTTCATCGACTGCAAGTGAAGTCAATGCACAGTCTGATCCGGGTGTGGTTTTTAAATCCTTTTCGGCTTCCCAGCAGTCAATGCGAAGCATATAGCCAACATTTGTATAAATGTCAATGCTGTTTCGTTGTGGATTGTATTCTGCAAATATTGTTCTCATCGTATCCCATCTCCTTATCATTTAATCAATCATTAGTAGCAAAAATTAAGAAGCATTTCAATCAGTCCACCATGTCACTTTTATTTTATGTTATACTGTTTTATATAATTTTTTTGCCCTTGTATTTGCCCTTATCAGAGTTCATAAACACTGATGGGACGATATAACACAAGGGAAAAAATAAGGGAAAGCTCACCTGCGACAAATCCAGTGTTTTCAAGAGTTTGCGGAGAATTTAATAACAAAATATAACAGTTATTAAATCTCTTAAAACAGGTGAAATTTCAATCGGAATTTGAAGAGGTAGTTAAGATGAAAGACGGAAAACACCCAACCCCCAATACAATCCATCCAATTGCAGGGTATGATAAAGAAATATATGTGAAACCGACGATTACAAATCCGAATATTATTGTCGGGGACTTTACTTATATTGCCGATTCGGATTTTGAAAGTCATGTTTCACACTTATACGAGTGGAATGATGACAAACTCATCATCGGAAAGTTCTGTCAAATCGCCGCCGGAGTTGAGTTTGTGATGAACGGTGCAAACCATCAGATGAACGCCGTCTCTACATTCCCGTTCTATACCTTGGAGGGATGGGAAATGTCGCCGCCTGCAAAGACGGATCTGCCATTAAAAGGAGATACCGTTATCGAAAATGATGTTTGGATCGGGCAAAATTCGGTAATCCTTCCCGGCGTTCACATTGGAGATGGTGCAATCATTGGTGCAAACAGCGTTGTGGGAAGTGATGTTCCACCATATTACCAGAAATTTTGATTTCTATTAGTTTGTGCTTTACAAAAGCTATTAGAAATAATAAAGAACAGTTTGCAAAAGAGATAAAAGATTCACAAGTGATAGTTGATATGATTATCTTAAAATCCTTTATATTCTATAGCGATGAAATAAAAAAGGATGAGAAGCTGATTAATGCGTACGAGGACATACTATTAGCATTGACAGAAATAAGAAATGAGAAGGCTGCTGTACTATTAGATGAATTTCGAATTCATTGATTTGAGTTTGGATGATAGACAATTTAAAGGAGAAACGCACAATAAAAACTTGGAGGATACTATGAAACAGGCGATTGTAAATTTTTGCAAGTCAATGGATACGGGATTGTTCTTGTTGGATATGCCGACTGGCTTCGGAAAAACATATAGTGTACTTGAGTTTATGGTCGACTATTATGATTCGCCGGAATTCAAGGATAAGAAGATTTTTTTTGTTACAACTCTTAAGAAAAATTTGCCGGATAAGGAGTTGCGTGAACATTTTGCAAAGCGCGGTAAAGCAGATGATTATGATAAATATTGTTTGCGAATAGAAGCTAATGCAGATATGGTTGTAGAAAAATTGGACGAGTTATATCGTGCCAGAAAAATTCCAGCAGCAATCACTATGAAACAAGAATTTAAGGATTTACATGGTTCAGTAAAACTATTAAACGAATACAGAGATAAAAAGCGTGAATTAAAAGGAACCAGTAAGGACATTATAAATGTTTTATGCAAGAACGCAGAGGATGCAATTCGCAAGCAGCAGGAAGGTGCCTTTCGTAAGGTGATAGAAAGCGAGCTGAAGCAGTTCAGAACACCAAAGGAAAAGTTAAAGAATATCGCTAATAATCCGGAATATCATTGGATAGGAGAATTGTATCCGGCGGTATATACGAGAGCGAAGCGAATATTTTTTATGTCAATGGATAAGTTTTTCTTGGGAAACACTACTATTATTGAACCTACATATAGCTTTTATAATAATGATATTACAAAAAATGCAATTATTTTTATAGATGAGTTTGATGCAACAAGAGACAGGTTACTTAATCAGATCATAACAAGAGGCTTAGAAAATCATATTGATTATTTAGGTCTGTTTCATCGTGTATATGCATCTTTGAAGACGAGAGATTTTCCGGCAGAGCTTACTACTGCATCGAAGTTACAACAAGTATATCTTGATGAACAAAAAAACGCGAAAAATCCTATGGAAATTATAGAAGGATTTGGTGGTGTGTTTGATGAAACATATAACCGTTTTGCGATGCAATATAGCTTCAAAACAGAAGAAGATGGTAA
Source organism: Blautia sp. MB18-30 (assembly GCF_023669475.1). Classification (NCBI taxonomy): domain Bacteria; kingdom Bacillati; phylum Bacillota; class Clostridia; order Lachnospirales; family Lachnospiraceae; genus Blautia; species Blautia sp. MB18-30. Next base: position 42,948 of record NZ_JAMOYY010000002.1, read on the forward strand.
GGGCGATAGAAGTCGTAATTTTATTTTCAATGACTTACAGTTTCATTCGGTATTTGAGGGAGAAAATGCTTTTATTGATATAGATACCGATATGAAGGCAAAACAGAACTGGTTGCGTTTTACAAAAAGAAGACCAACAGAGAAAGATGGTGGCGTATTAAGTTTGCTTGCCAGTGTTAAAGGCTGCTTGACTTATTTTCAGAACGGAGCTAGAAATCTTTCGTTTAATTATAAGCATCATAAGGATGAGGATAAAAGGCCGGGTGACGATGATTATACGTTTGAAAATGCAATTGAGTCAGTGCTGACAGAGTTTCATTTATCAAGAGAACAGATAAGGTATTTGAAGCCTATCGTAATGGGAGGCCAGGTAAAGTCGAAGAAAGATAAAAAAGACAGCAATGGAAAAATGTCGTTAAAGTATTTTGACCGCTCTGTCTATAATAGGGGATTTCGCTATTATGATTTTATAGATGATCCTAATCACAGTATGCGTTCGGAGATTCAATTATTTGATTTTCAGGATTCGCCAGAACGTATTTTGCTTCACTTGTCTGAAAAGGCTCAAATTATAGGTATTTCAGCTACCGCAACACTTGAAACGGTTGTTGGCAATTATGACTTAGAATATCTTCAAAGGATGTTGCAGGATAAATATTATGTGATGCCAGAAGCAGATAGGTGTAGATTACAGGAGTCATTTCAAACTTTTGTTGCAAACTATGATAAAGTAAATATTCATGTGGAGCCAGTTTCTTATAATGCGGATGATAGAGTTGAATTATCAGAGATATTTAACGGAAACGAAGCACTTATAAAGAAGTATGCGGAAAAATTATCAATATCATTTGAGCGCGTTGAATATGCAAAGAATAACTTTATTCGTGTTGTAAAGGTAATGAAGGCATTTATCTTAAATGATTCGGTTAAATCCTTCTTATGTCTTAATAATAAATTGCCGCAGGAGAATAAGGGGCTTTTTGATATTAAATTATTAGAGGAATTCGCAGACGCTATTATTAAGCTTTATGGTATCAAGGGATTAAAAGGTAAAGAATTGTTATACAGTATAAATAGTGAAGATTATGATGCTAAGCGTGCGGAGTTTATACAGAGATTGTCAAAGGGAGAAAAACTCTTTGTTATATCTTCTTATAATACAGTTGGTGCGGGACAAAATTTGCAATATAAAGCACCGGGGAATGCTACTATTGTAGCAGTTAATGATTACGATAGAGGAGATATGGAAAAAGACTTTGACTGCATATATCTTGAGAAGCCGACAAATCTTCTGGTGAATGTGGATAGCAAAAAGGGAATTGAAGCTGAAGATTTAATTCGTTTTGTATATCAGATGGAATTCTTGATGGAAAGAGGAGAAGTTTCTCGTAAAGATGGGATTGCAGTAATTAAAGATGCATTTATATGCTTCAGTGGTGGATATACTTTTTCGGGAAAAAAGGGAGAACCATATAAAACAGATTCTGTAAATAATTTTGCGATTCGAACATTAATACAGGCAGTAGGAAGAATATGTAGAACCGGTCTTAAGAATCCGGATATATATATTTATGTGGATAATACCATTCTAACGGACTATGATTTATCTATTGTGGAACAACGAATGTTGAATCCTGAGTTTGCGGAATTAGTTAAAGTAGGTAAAACATATTTTAATGGTCAGGCAAATGAAAATCTGGATATTGCTGTAATGGAAAATCGTGCCGGAACATTAGCGCTAAAAGCAATGCAAATTATTAATGAGCTCAAGCGCAATTGGACTGATGATAGTATAGATTATTGGAAAGCATTACGTGAGCTTTGTCTTATGAGGCCTACGTTAAGCAGAAAAAATGTTGAGCATAATTCGCAATATCAGCTTGTATATATGTGCGCACCGGGAGAAATTACAGCTTATTCTTATGAGCAAGAAGGTGACTACAATAAAAATATAACTATCAAGTTTGACGGTAGTCTTCCACAAAAGATGTCAGAGGATGAGGTGCATTTGAAAGAGATTATGCAAATCCCAGGAGTGAAAGCATTGTTTGAAAAGCATGGATATGCAACGAGCTTTGTTCCTAGTGAGTTTATATTGACGCCACCTATGTTTAATAATATTTATAAAGGTGCCTTAGGCGAAGTTGTTGGTAAATATATTTTAGAACAATATGCAGGAGTAACGTTGCAGGAAATGCCACCGGAGTTTTTTGAATTGTTTGATTATACCCTAGGTAATGGCGTGTATGTTGATTTCAAGTTATGGAAAGAAACCATGTTAATATCTGCGGAAGAAGAAAAGAAAAACGTCCTGGAAAAGCTAGATAAGTGTGGAGGAAAGAGAGCGGTAATAATCAATATTATGCTTGATCACAATATGCAGATTACGTCTAGTGATAATGGTAGAATTATTGAGATACCATATTTATATCGGTTGGATAGAAAAGAAATAGGAACAGAAATCATAGCAAAAATAAATCGGGAGGGATATTTGCAATGAGTATAAAGAAACTTTATTCGAATGAACTCCTGGCTTCGTTTGAATATTCCAACATTGACAAAGATTATGATTTTTATTATGTTACAACATCGGATAAATATATAAAAGGTGGAGCTACTTTTCTAGATATTGATGATATAAAGATATCAGCTCTGCAATTTGAAAGCGGAAAGAGTTTTTGGGTTATGCTTCCTAAAAACGCTATTTCCAGAGCTGAGTTTGTACGTTTGTTGAATGCAAAAGAGGATGGAGATAGTTTGTCTATAAAATCTATGACAAGTAGCAGTATACCGGAGTATTTGTTGACACAATTGTTTTTGAATGCGCTAACGAGTCCGGTTGATGAAATGATATCTTTTAATAATCTGTCAGGGAAATTATTATGTTTTCGACCTGCATGGCTGAATAAGGATAAGGAGAATTTTATTTGGGGTATGCAGTGCCTTGAGATGAAAATCGGAGATGATATGTGTGTAAAATTGGTAGCACATAGGTTGACATCACTGGCACTTAAAAAGCAAATGAAATTTGAAAAAAGAAAGTTACAGGATTTTCCGCAATATGAGTTTAGTTATAACAATAATACTTTAAAACGAGTATCTAATGAAAATAAAGACCGTAGAGAAAACTTTATTATAAAACCCGTAGATGGTGAAAGGGGTAGCATTACATTCTTTGACTTTACGGATTATGAAACGTTTTCATGTACCAAGATGGGTGTTTTATATGATATTTTGAATGCCTTACATGATGAATTTGGTAAGTATATTCGCGTTAAATTTAAACAATATAGTATTGACGAAGTTTTGGAATATAAGCGTGCGTCGTTGGAGTTATATAAGGATATTGTTAAAAAGGAAGTTTTGAATTCTGGAATTAATATAGTGGATGCTGTACACACTGAAACTTCTGAAGATTATTTGCAGGATGTAGCGGATGGTATTAATAAAATTATTCCAGAGGCAAAATGCAGCGTTGGTAAAAGATTATCAAAGAAGAAGCTTAACGTACGATATATACATGATAAATCTTTCTATTCAGATTCGGAAGTGGACCCGCATCAAGAAAGCATGGAGGATTATGTTGTTCAGCATATTACAGTAGAGAATTTTAAACACCAATCATCAGCGGCAGTTTATAATATTCTGAAAGAGCTTGTAATTAAAAAGGATATTGCTATTGGTAAAATTACATTGGTGGATTGGAGTCAATACGGATATAAAGCAGACTGGTTATTTGGTGTAGTTGTAGACGGTACATATTACTTCATGACCATTCATCCGGACGGTTCATTTAAAATTGAAGCATTGAAACGAAATCTTTTTACCATGACAGAGTATGATAAATACATGGATTATTTCGGTTTGAATGAAGAGAATAAAAATGATTATAGAGGTGTTATAGGTTTAGTAAAAGATGCAGAGGGTAATATTAATCTTATAAAGGATACTAATATGTATTCTATGCCTGATTATACTGCGATGGGTGATGTGCTTAAGAATGTAGCTAGTGAAGGTAGATTTCCAGGAAAAGACGTAGTAACTTGGCTTCGTCTAGTAATGGATACAACAGATAAAATAAAAGTACACGCAGAATTGGATATAGTTATCCCGCATATCGACGTGAATGCAGAATACACGAAAGCCAATGTAATGGGATTATTCAAAGGAATTACAACAAAGAAAGAAGTTGTGCGCTATGTTTTTGAGAATACCGGTATTATGCTATATGCCTACCTGCGTGGAGAAGAAGAGAGACGCGAGTATCTTTCCGGAAATATAGACATTAATTATTTTGATTATGATGATACGCATGCAAAATATTCAGTTGGTGAAATTGGTAATGGAATGAAATACACAATTGAGAGAGCCAGCGTAGTGCGTGAGATACAGGCGGTAGAAGGCAGTAAGTTAATTTTTAAGAAAGTGTTGCCACTTATGGGAGTAGAGTTTGTAAGGTATGGAATGTTAACGGTTGTTCCGTTTCCGTTTAAGTATTTAAGGGAATATATTGTGAAAGAAGAAAAGAGCGTATAAACAATGAAGGTCACTAGCGCAGTACTAGCGGCCTTCTTCGTTTTTACGCTTGGTATAATCGCTGGATTTTTGTATACGGTAAATAGTTAGTACCGTGCTTTTCACCTAAAACCATGAGATAATCCCTTTGTAAAACTAAAAGTTTTTTAAAGGAGGATCTTATGGATAAGATCACACGTCAGGTCCGCATTGAACATTGGACCCAGATCATGAATGAATGTTTGAACAGCGGTATGAATAAAACTGAATGGTGCCGGGCTAATGGGATCTCAGACAAACAATTCTTTTACTGGCAAAGGATTCTCAGAAAAGAAGCTTTTGCTGCTTCGACATCAAAGGACCTTTCGGTTATCACAGACCCGGCAGATGAAACCAGCCCACAAAAGATTTCGTTCGCAGAGATCAGCATTCCAATAAAACAGGAGTCTGTCAGAAATGGACTCCATCCGGATATCATCCTCCGAAAAGGACCGGTCTCTGTAGAGATATCCAATTCCGTTTCAGCAGAACTCCTGTCACGTATCGGAGATATCTTTCATGCTGAATGATGCTTCCGGGTTCCGCAGGATCTATCTCGCTACCGGCTACACAGATCTGAGACGTGGTATGGAGGGGCTTGCATCCATTATCAAGTTCAATTTTCAGCTGGATCCGTATCAAAAAGATATTCTGTTCCTGTTCTGCGGAAGACGTACTGACCGCATCAAAGGGCTGGTCTGGGAAGGCGACGGCTTCCTGCTTCTATACAAAAGACTGGAGTTGGGTGCATTCAACTGGCCCCGCACAAAAGAAGAAGCATTGGAGATCACCCCAGAGCAGTACCAATATCTCATGCAGGGACTGGAAATTGTTGCACGCCATCCGATCCAGGAAGTCAGACCGGATAAGATCTTATAAGATCCTGTGCAAAACAGAGAAAATAAAAAAACATCTTCCAATCATCATAAGTCCCGAAAAAGAGTTATCCACTTTTCATAATTCCGCTGCCTTCATTTATTCAGGAGTACTTTCAGGCCCCTTTACAGGGCTTGTGGATAAGTACTCTGAAAAGCCCGAAAAACTAATAGTTTTTTGAGTTTTTCAGAGTATTCATCTATTAGTAAAAATGACGAATACCCTGTCTGCCTGATTCGCTTTTTCTTTATCTTTGCGTTACAATAGGAACATCAGATAAAGGAGAACGGCATCCATGGCAAAAGTATATACAGAAGAAGTGGACATTGAAAGAGTAAAAGTGGACATTAAGAGTGGAGAAGTGGACATTGAAAGCACAAAAGTGGACATTCGAAATAAATTACTTTCTTTCTCAGATACGATTTCAGAAAAAACAATAAATCATACAGTAGAAATATTTTCAAAATGTGGAAAAGAAAATTGTTTCGGAAGAACGATAGTTGAAGAAATTACTGGATTAAAGCCATCAAGAGCTTCCAAGTTAATAAAACTGTTGGTTGATAGTGAGGTAATCGTACCTGTAACAGGACATGGAAAAGGAAAATATCGGTTTCAATAAAAGTGAACATTGAAAGGGTGTTAATGCCATTCGCAAAAATGCCCAAAACAAATCGGCGTACTGATATATTACCAAATATGGTAGCAGTATTTAGAATAATTTTGTATTATAAAAGTGTTACAAAATATCGGCGTACCCGCCACACGTTTACAAAGTCAAACGGTCTGTACGCCATGTCTTAACCTTATGATTGCAGATATTAGCAACCTGTCAAAGGGTGTAAAAACTCAGTAACTATGCGGGTTCGCGTACTGTTAAAGCAGTGAAAAACGACACCGCATGTGGAGACGGTAGTACTGCTTTCCCACAAAAAGCCAGACGGACATATCAACGTAAAAGTTGAGTTTGGCGAGGGTGAGGGAAAAGTTCCACTTGATAATATTGCTAAAAGAGCAGAAAGCTATAAGCCCAAAGAACGAGTGACCTACAAAATGATAAAGGAGTACATAGAAGCTAAATACGGCTTCAAAGTACATACCGCATATATTGCAGAGGTAAAGAGAGATTTAGGCTTGCCGATGTACGATGCTCCTAATGCGGTAGAGAAATTGAAACAGCCGAGGAAGCATCCAACTCCAGAGAAGGTTGAAGCAATAAAGGATGCATTGAAGCATTTTGAAGTGATTTAATAATGATGAGCGTATCATTAAAATAGTGGTACGCTTTTCTTTAAAATATTTGGGAAGCAATATATAAGTGCTGAATATGCTTGAAAGGAGCATTCCTGTAATTCATTAAAAGCGCCAATTGAATAAAAAAGAACCTCAAGGTATGATTGAGTTGCATCTTGGCGGATGTAAACAAAACAATCAAGCACTGGAGGTTCCAAATGAATTATACACAGAATGAAAAGATTGAGCAAGTAACAGATTCAACAATGGTTGTCGGAGTTGATATAGGAAGCCAGATACATTATGCAAGAGCTTTTGATAACAGAGGACGCGAACTTACAAAACGTATTTTTTCTTTTCATAACGATCTGGAAGGGTTCAATTCTTTCAACCTTTGGGCAGAGACACTTAAGACTGAGAATAAAAAGACTGCAGTTCTGATCGGCTGCGAGCCAACAGGTCATTACTGGTTTGCGTTTGCGAAGTATGTAAATGATCATCAGAAAAGATTAGTAATGGTCAATCCATTCTCGGTTAAGAAGATCAAGGAACTTGATGATAACAGTCCAAAGAAAACAGATTCAAAAGATCCAAAAACAATCGCAAAACTAGTTGTGGATGGGAGATATTCAATCCCATACATGCCAGAAGGCATTTATGCCGAAATAAGAGACCTGGTATACAGCCGTGAGCCTATATGGATAATCTGAGGCATAAGTGTCGTGAAGAGCCGTATGCCTGAATTGGGCACGTACGGATCTGTGGGGGATATACCTAGTAATAGGTGTTTCTACCCGACAATTTAGGACTCGTCAGAGGATGGTGATCCTGGTAGACATGAGAGGTTAGTTACGAGAGGTCCTCACCCACTGCTTATTGCTTTTCGCAACCTCCACAGGGGAGTTACTTGATTCGGTTAAAATATATGTAAATTTTCCACCAAAATATTATTGACGTAAGAAAAACCACATGGTATTTTATTTTTGGAAAAAATGAAAATTATTTTAAAGGCAAACCTGTTGAAAGGCAGGGTCGCAAAGCCAGAAGGGACTAAAGTCAGAAAGCTTGACCATGTCAGCCGGTTGCCACTGTTTCCATATCATCATAATATATGGAAAAGATGTTTGAACAGGAGAGATTCCGATACCTTTTATACTATATAGATGTGTGATTTTAAAGAATATAGTAGGGACACTGGCAGATTTTGGCAGATGTCCTTTTTGTATGCAAAAATGGGTAACAAAACTAGCAGGGACAGGTTTTCTGTATACAGATAAAAGCAGGATGAAGAAGGCATAAGACGGAGAGAGGACTTTTATAAAATGAAAAATTATGAAGACAAAATATATTCCTTAGGTGAGACTGTAACGGGGCAGACACAGGCCATGTCACAGGCCGTACAGAAAACACTGGAAAATAATGGCGGGGTAGGTATAATGACAGGATCTTATGACCAAAACCTGTCTATTTTGTCTGTGGATAATCTGCTGTTGCATAGTACAGGATATACATTCGATACTTTCATGGAACAGACAAAAGGCTCATTGAGAAACTTCTTTTATGACGAGGAAGATATACTGGAGCGAGACCGTTTTTTGCAGCTTCACGGAACAGGGGAAGCACAGATCCTTGCAGCAGACGGTACAGTGAATAATGTACGGCTTTGTAAAGAGGATGCGACAGATGAGGCGGGCAGACAGATCTGGGTTATGTCCGTACAGGTCAACTGGGATCATATAAATTTGGCACTGCTCAATGAGGCTATCTGTTCCGGCTTCTGGTATTTTGACTGTGACGAAAACAGTGAGATTGTGAATGCAAACTGGAGTCATGAATTTCGAAAAATGCTTGGCTATCATGACACCCTGGACTTTCCGAATAAACTGGAATCCTGGTCAGATCTTCTGCATCCACAGGATAAAGAAAGAGTAATGGTGCAGCTTCAGGCGGCAATTAAGGATAAGACGAACCAGATAAAATACCAGGTAGAGTATCGTATGAGAATGAAGGATAATCAATACCAGTGGTTTCGGGCATCGGCAGAAGTAATACGCCGTCTGGATGGTTCTGCCAGCAGGATTGCCGGGATTTTTATTAACATTGATGGGGAGAAAAAAGAAATCATGCAGGCACAAAAATCTGCTGCTTTCCACCGGGCTTTTACGAAAGCAGATTTGTGCGAGTATTATGTGAATCTGGAAGCGAATACTTTTGATACCTTTAAGGTTGAACCGTCCCTGATGACCGTCTTTGAACAGAGTCATACGTGGGATGAATTGATCCGGCATTTTGTGGATTCCTATGTTGTGGAGACAGATAAGAAGGCGGTATCCTCTTTTTACGACCGTGGTTATATTGCAGAAAGGCTGAAGGGGCTGGAAACCGAATTGGCTTTAGAGTGCCGTATCACTCTGAATGGAGAAGAACGATGGGTCCGCAATGTGGTCATACGTGGCGAAATAGAGGATTCAGAATATGCCATGATCTTTCTGCGTGATATCACAGAGGCAAAGGTAGAGAGCACACGGCATCTGCAGATGGCAGCGGATAATGCTTCCATGGAGCAGCTGATCCAGAGCATAGTGCGTCTGGTTGACCGCTTTGTTGTCTGTGATCTGGAAAATGACAGATATGAATTCTACAATCTGAATGGACAGATGATATATAAACCTCTGGGATTTTATCATGATTTTCAGATGCAGGTTCTTGAAAAATATAAGACACTGGAACCATTGGAAGCTATAGATATCCTGATAGCCCCGGATAATATTCGGAAAAAACTGAAAAGTGAAAATGATATTTATAAGTTTGAGTATTGCAGCCTGGATGAAAAGACTTATAAAATCGCTTCTTATATTCCCTTGGAATGGAAGAATGGAAAGCTGGAAAAGGTATTGCTGGCATCCATGGATGTGACACAGGAGAAGAAAGCAGAGATTGAATCCCGTCAGGCACTGAAGGAGGCTTACCGGTCCGCAGAAAATGCAAATCGTGCGAAAACAGAATTCCTTTCCAATATGTCCCATGATATCCGGACACCAATGAATGCGATTGTGGGTCTGACAGCAATCGCAGGAGCAAATGTTGAGAGCCAGGACAGAGTCATTGAATGCCTCGGCAAGATCACAGAATCAAGCCGCCATCTGCTGGGGCTGATCAATGAAGTATTGGATATGGCACGTATTGAAAGTGGAAAAATGACACTGGCACAGGAAGATTTCAATCTGTCAGAGCTGGTAGATAATCTTATTACACTTACGAAACCGGTGCTTGATGAACATAAACATAATTTTGATATACACATCAATCATATTGAACATGAGGCTGTCTGTGGTGACAGCTTGAGAATTCAGCAGGTATTTGTGAATCTGATGAGTAATGCGATCAAGCATACACCGGATGGCGGGAATATTATTTTTTCCATAGAGGAAAAGCCAAATGGATTTTCAGAACTTGGATGCTATGAATTTACGATTGAGGATAATGGAATCGGTATGTCACCGGAATTCCAGAAAATCATGTTTGAGCCGTTCAGCCGCGCGGATGACCACCGGACAACCAGAGTCCAGGGAACTGGTCTGGGAATGGCAATCAGCAGAAATATTGTGAACCTGATGAATGGCACTATTAAAGTGGACAGTACCTTGCACAAGGGAACTAAAATCACAGTAACAATTTATCTGGAGCTTCAGGAAAAAGAAAAAGAACAGGACAGAGATCTGATGAATCTGCCGGTCCTGGTTGTGGATGATGATAGGACATGCTGTGAAAGTACAGTTGCAACATTAAAGGAAATCGGTATTATGGGTGAATGGGTTCTCTCTGGCAGGGAAGCGGTTGAGCGCTGTTATGCACGGCATGAGTTGAAAGATGATTACTTTGCTGTTATTTTAGACTGGAAGATGCCGGAGATGGATGGCATAGAAACTGCCAGACAGATCCGGAAACGGATAGGAAAAGAGATCCCCATCATTGTACTGACATCCTATGAATTCAGCGAAATTGAAGAAGAAGCAAAGGCTGCAGGTGTAGATGCTTTTATTGCAAAACCGCTGTTCCGTTCCCGGCTGACGGCAACACTGCGGCAGTTTACTTCAGGAAGAAAAGAAAAAACAGCAAGAAATTATCTGGAGAAGCTGTCAGAATCAGACTACACGGGAAAAAGGATTCTGCTGGTTGAGGATAATGAGTTGAACAGAGAAATTGCTGGTGAAATTTTGCAGATGACAGGTGCAAAAGTGGAAACGGCAGAAAATGGGAAAATTGCAGTTGAAAAAGTGGAAGCTTCTCCGGAAGGATTGTATGATCTTGTTTTTATGGATATCCAAATGCCTGTCATGAATGGTTATGAGGCAACTGCAGCAATCAGGAGCCTTCCGGGTGAAAAGGGAAAACTGCCTATTGTTGCCATGACTGCCAATGCTTTTGCAGAAGATGTACAGCTGGCCCAAAATACAGGCATGAATGGACATATCGCGAAACCGCTGGATATGAATAAGTTGAATGATGTTCTGGAAAGCTGGCTGTAACTGATTTTCATGTGATCACAAAGTATATTACTAGGAACAGAGTGAACAGTAACAGTAACTCAGGTGATGCTGCATAAATCCTCAAATACTCCTTGCAATAAAAAAATACAGCAATTATAATATAAATACAAAAGCCGGATGCGGAGGCTGACTTCTGAAAACAAAGAAAGGAAGTATAAAATGGCGAAAATTTTAATCAGTCCGTCCAAATATTTACAGGGTGCGGGAGAAATGAAGAATCTTGGAACTTATGCTGCAAAGAGCGGAAAAAAAGCGTTGGTTCTGATCAGTAAAGGCGGATATAAAAGAATCGGTAAAACGATCGAAGAGAGCTTTGCTGAGAGTACCTGTGAGGTGGTTTTTGATTATTTTAACGGAGAATGCTGTAACAGTGAGATTGATCGTCTGGTAAAGATCGTAAAAGATGAGCAGTGTGATCTTACCATTGGTATTGGTGGAGGAAAGATCTTTGATACAGCGAAGGCAGTTGCATACTATGCGGGAACACCGGTATTTATCTGTCCGACGATCGCATCTACAGATGCCCCTTGCAGTGCTTTGTCTGTTATTTATACAGAAGAAGGAGTTTTTGAAAAATATCTGTTTCTTCCGGCGAATCCGAATCTTGTTCTGATGGATACAGATATCATCACCAAATCGCCGGTTCGTCTTACTGTGGCTGGTATGGGAGATGCACTGGCAACATATTTTGAGGCAAGGGCATGCAAGAGAAGCGGAGCAACTTCCTGTGCAGGAGGTAAGACAACAGAGGCTGCCATGGCACTGGCTGAACTTTGCTTTAATACCTTGATGGATGAGGGCGTAAAAGCTAAGATAGCTCTGGAAGCAGGCGTATGCACACCGGCAGTTGAGAAAGTGATTGAGGCTAATACACTTCTTTCTGGAATTGGTTTTGAAAGTGCAGGACTTGCAGGTGCACATGCGATCCATAACGGATTTACTGTACTGGAAGAATGCCATCATATGTATCATGGAGAAAAAGTTGCATTCGGAACCATCACACAGCTGGTACTGGAGAATATTCCCCAGGAAGATCTGGAAGAGATCATCTTATGGTGCATTGAAGTAGGACTTCCTGTTACTCTGGCAGAGCTTGGAGCTGGGAAGGTAACGGATGAGCAGCTTATGGAAGTTGCCACAACTGCATGTGCGGAGAATGATACACTTCACAACATGCCATTTGAAGTTACACCGGAAACTGTATTTGCAGCAATCAAAGCGGCAGATGCATATGGAAGATATTACCTGGATGAGGAATAAACAGATAAAAAGTAAATAGCTGATATAAAAATTGCAATCTGCAGAAACAAGAGTTATCAAGTATTGTTATCCTGCAGGTTGCTTTTTTTTATGTATGGCTGTAATATAACAGAAAGATCAGTAAATATTGGAACAGAAAACATACGGAGGAATATTTGTGGCAAAAAAACGAAAACCCAAAATGGAGCTTCGATATTATAAGATGCCGGAGGGGAGCCCCATCCTTGCATTGCTTGGACAGAAGTGGGTTCAGAATTATGGGAACGATATCGATTATCTCCATTTTCATAATTATCTGGAAATCGGATTCTGCTATGAAGGACAGGGATTTATGATACTTGGAGAGGATAAGGTACAGTTTCATGACCGGGATTTTACGGTGATCCCATCCAATTATCCACATACCACAAACAGTGATATTGGAACTATCAGCCGCTGGGAGTATCTTTTTATTGATGTAGAAGGATTCCTGGATAAATTTATTAATAATTCGGTAAAAAAAGAAAAAATCGTTCAGCGGATCAACTCCAGATCACTTTTTCTGAATGAAAAAGAAAACCGATCCATGGCAGGTAAGATCCTTAAGATCCTGGATATCATGCGGGATGGAGAGGAATTTTATCTGGAAGAAGCTAAGGGAGTTTTGGCATCGCTTCTTGTGGAAATCGCAAGGATAAACCGGGATTCAAGCGAAGAACGTTGCAGCGAAGGCAGAGGAAAAGTCATGGATATGATCTCCAGGTTCCAGGATTATATTTCTGATCATTACATGGAGGATCTTCGTATTGACGAACTGGCAGAATACTGTCATATCAGTGAAACTCATTTGCGCCGGATATTTACGACTTATATGAAGATGAGCCCGCTGGAATACATTAATACGATCCGTATCCAGGCGGCCTGTGATTATCTGAAAAAAACAGATCAGCCAATTGCAGATATAGCACATAAGTGTGGTTTTATCACCAATTCCACATTTAACCGGAATTTTCGTCAGGTTACGGGAATGACACCTCTGGAGTGGAGAAAACGTCCGGAGAACTATGAACAGCAGCTTCTTAAGTTTGACATCCATTCAGAGGAAGGCTGGTAAAACAACAAAACCAGATCTGTGGATCTGTCACGACAGAATAGAAATATCAGACTGTATGCGGATCAGGCAGATAGAAAGAGGTAAGAAATGTACGATTACAGGATTGTGGAGCAGGTCTCCAGAAAAAAGAAACATATGTCAGGAGCTCTCAGAAAAGTAATGGTGATCTTTGCGGCAATTTTTGTACTGATGGGTATCACGATCTCTCAGGCATTCATGCTTCCGGGATTTCTTCTGGCGCTGCTTTACTTTGCTTATGACATATTCAGCCAGAGAGACTATGAATATACCATGGAAAACGGACAACTGACCATAGATGTGATCTATGGTAAAAAATATCGTAAAACAGCTCACGTGCTGAAGCTTGAGGAGATGGAAGTGACAGCACCTCACTATCATGAAAAAGTGGCAAAATATAAAAAGAATACCGGAACGGAGAAACTGAAAAAATACGATTATACCTCTTATGAAGATGATGTGCCTTACTATACCATGATCATTCAGGAAGATGGACGTAAAATAAAACTTCTTCTGGATCTGACAGAGGAAATGCTGCATACGATGAAAACGCAGTTTCCTGAAAGGGTTTATTTTGCATAATATGCAGAAATGTTTGTGAAATATGTATGAAAAACAACATAAAATTTTATGAAATAGAAACAAAAACCTTCTTTTTTGACAAAAAATGTTCGCACAATGTCAAAAAAGAAGGTTTTTTTGGGCATCCTGACGAATGTAAAAAGAAAAAATCCTCAAAGTGCATATTTTTTGTAAAAATATAGCTGGATAATAGTGCACAATCAATAAAATGGTTGAAATTGCACATTATATGAACAATTCTGCAAACTATAGAGGAAATACGGATGCTATAATCTATTCATAAGCAAACGGGAAATGCTTAATAAAGGAGGAAAAGTAAATGAAGAAAAAATTACTCGCAGTATTAATGACAGGTATCATGGCAATGTCTTTTGCTGCAACTACTACAGCAGTATATGCAAAAGGTGATGACGATAACACCCTGACTGTATGGGCATGGGATCAGAACTTCAACATCAAGGCTATGAATATTGCAGGTGAGCAGTATGCAAAGGATCACGAAGGATTCAAGGTTGATGTAGTTGAGACATCTTCTGATGACTGCCAGACCAAACTTACAACAGCAGCAAACGCCGGAGATTACAGCACACTTCCGGACATCGTTCTGATGCAGGACAACAGCTATCAGAAATATCTGAAGAGTTATCCGGATGCTTTTACAGATCTGAAGGATATGGATATCAACTGGGATGATTTCGGAAAACTGAAACAGTCCTACTCCATGGTAGATGACACACATTACGGAGTTCCGTTTGATAACGGTGCAACAATTGCCTGCTATCGTACAGATATCCTGGAAGAAGCAGGATATACCATTGATGATCTTACAGATATCACATGGAGCAAATTCATGGAGATCGGAAAAGACGTTCACGAAAAAACAGGTAAATATCTCCTTACAAGTGAAGCAACAGGTGGCGATACTCTGATGATGATGATCCAGTCCTGTGGAGCAAACTTCGTAAATGATGACGGAGAGGCTTATATCGTTGGCAACGATGTAGCAGAGAAATGCGTAGATCTTTATGTGGATCTTGTAAAGAACAATGTTGTTAAATTAGTAAATAACTGGGATGAGTACATCTCCACAATCACAGGCGGAGAGGCTGCCGGTATCGTTAACGGTAACTGGATCACAGCTACACTGATGGGAACAGAGGATCAGAAGGGTCTGTGGCAGATCACAACAATGCCGAAAGTTGACGGCGTTGATACAGCTACAAACTATGCAAACAATGGCGGATCTTCCTGGTACATTACATCCAACTGCAAGAATGTAGAGCTTGCTGAGGACTTCCTTGCAAGCACATTTGGTTCCAGCACAGACTTCTATGATGCAATCCTTCCGGAAACAGGTGCAATTTCCTGCTACCTGCCGGCTGGTGAGTCTGAGGTTTACAATGAGCCAAGCGAGTTCTTCAATAACCAGCCGATCTTCTCAACAATTGTAGAGTACTCTTCACACATTCCGGAATTTACAAAAACTCCGTACCACTATGAGGCAAGAGAGTGCATCAACACAGCTGTTGTTAATATTGTAAACGGCGCAGATAAAGAATCTGCACTTCAGGAAGCACAGGATACACTGGCATTCAAGATGACAGAGTAAAGCTGAAATATTAATGAAATACAGGGCAGGGGACTGCATGCAGTCCCTTGTCTTATGTAAAGGTTTAGATGTTTGAAAGGAGGAGTTCCTGTGAATTCCAAAAAAAGTGGCATGTCTCTGGTAGCGAAACAAAGAGCGGCCGGCTGGATCTTTCTGGCACCGGCAACCATTATGATCGCTGTCATGAGTTTTTATCCGATGATCCGCGCATTTATCATTTCTTTACAGACAGGTGCCGGAGCAAACATGAGGTTTGCGGATCCGATCTTCAGTAACTATAAACGTATTATGATGGATAAGGTATTCCAGCAGTCCATTGTCAATACATTTCTGTATCTTATTATCCAGGTGCCGATCATGCTGATCCTTGCGATCCTGCTCGCACAGCTTCTGAATAACAAAGATCTGAAATTCAAAGGATTTTTCCGTACATGCGTATTCCTTCCATGTGCGACATCTCTTGTATCTTATTCCCTGATCTTCCGTTCCATGTTTGCAACAGATGGCCTGATCAACAGTATCCTGATCAAACTTGGAATTTTAACAACCGGTTATAACTTCCTTGGAAACTCCACAAGTGCAAAGATTGTTATTATCATCGCGCTGATCTGGAGATGGACTGGATATAACATGGTATTTTATCTTGCAGGACTTCAGAATATCGAATATTCCGTATATGAGGCAGCAAAGATTGATGGAGCCAACGGCTGGAAGACTTTCTGGAAAATTACAGTACCGCTTCTGAAACCGACGATCATCATGACATTCATCATGTCTATTAATGGTACACTGCAGTTGTTCGATGAGTCTGTCAACCTGACAAAAGGCGGCCCGGCTAACTCAACCATCACAATGTCCCATTATGTTTATAATACATGCTTCATCAACGTGCCAAACTTCGGATATGCGGCAGCAATGTCATTTATCATATTTATCATGGTAGCGATCCTGGCCTTTATCAATTTGAAAGTAGGTGATACACGTGACTGAGAAAAAGAATAAATCCGCAATTCAGAGAAGATTGATCCCTACATATATTTTTCTGATCATCGTATCATTTATCTCTGTATTTCCACTGTACTGGATGATCTCTGCGGCAACCAATACATCCACAGATGTATCCAGAGGCCGTATCCTTCCGGGTACATATTTTATGCAGAACTTTAAAAACCTGACTGCACAGCAGCCGCTGTGGAGAGCTCTTGGAAACTCTCTGTTTTATGCAGTTCTTACTACAGTGATCTGCCTTCTGATCTGTTCTATCGCAGGTTATGGCTTTGAGGTATATCATGACAGATGGAAAGACAGACTGTTTTCCACCCTGCTTCTTGCAATGATGGTTCCGCAGGTTGCAACGATGGTTCCTTTATTTAAGATGTTTTCAAAAGCCGGACTCTTAAATACAGCGGTAGGTTTTATCCTTCCGATCATTTCCACACCATTTATGATCATGATGTTCCGTCAGAATGCCAGAGCATTTCCTATCGATATCATTGAGGCAGCACGGATTGACGGATTAAGTGAGGTAAGGATCTTTTTCCAGATGTTTATCCCGACTATGAAATCTACTTATGCGGCGGCAGCAGTTATCACATTTATGAATGCATGGAATTCCTATCTGTGGCCGAAGGTAATCATGACAGATAATAAGGCGATGACCATGCCGATGTTGATCGCCAATCTGATCACAGGATATGTAACGGATTACGGCATGCTGATGTGCGGCGTATTATTCTGTTCCATTCCGACTATGATCGTATTCTTCGTATTACAGAAACAGTTCGCAGAGGGTATTACTGGAGCTGTAAAATAATTTTAAAACAAAAAGGATGCTGCTGAAATCTTTAGGTATATTGTATAATATGCTTTAACTGGATCACGCAGCATTCTTTTTATACCAGATCAACTGTGGATCAGTTGCCTGGTATAAAGCTTCGTAGCGGAGCGGATGACTTTGTCCGCTTGATGCGAATAAATCATAAGGAGATAAAAAAATGGCAGAGCAGATCAGATACGGCCATTATCTGCACGGCGGCGATTACAACCCTGAGCAGTGGCTGGACAGACCGGATATTCTGAAAAAAGATATCGAATATTTCAAAAAAGCCCATATCAATACCGTTTCCATGGGAATGTTTTCCTGGGCAGTGCTGGAGCCGGAAGAGGGAAGATATAACCTTGACTGGCTGGAAGAAGTGATCGATAATCTGTATAAAGAAGGAATTTATACGATACTTTCCACACCATCCGGAGCAAGACCGAAATGGATGGCAGATAAATATGAAGAAGTTCTTCGCATGGATCCGGATCGCACAAGAAGATTTTTCGGTGGAAGACATAATCACTGTTATACTTCTCCAGTATACAGGGAAAAAGTCTACAATATTAATAAGAAGCTTTCTGAACGTTTCGGAAAACATCCCGCAGTGCTTTTGTGGCATATTTCCAATGAATATGGTGGAGAATGCCACTGTCCTCTGTGCCGGGAAAAATTCCGGGAATGGCTGAAAGAAAAATACGGGACCATCGAAAATTTAAATTCCAGCTGGTGCACAACATTTTGGAGCCATACCTATAACAGCTTTGATCAGATCGAAAGTCCTTCGCCAAAGGGGGAAAATGCTCTTCATGCACTTACCTTGGACTGGAAACGTTTTGTTACAGACAGGACTGTGGATTTTATGAAGCATGAGATTTCTGCGATCCGTGCAGGTGGTTCCGAGCTTCCGGCAACTGCCAATCTGATGTATGACTACAACGGACTGGACTATAAAAAATTTAAGGATGTTATGGATATTGCATCCTGGGATAATTATCCAAGCTGGCATAAAAAAGACAATTATACCACAGCGTTGGACGGAGCCATGCAGCATGATCTTATGCGAAGCATCAAGAAAGCACCGTTTCTTCTGATGGAATCCTGTCCCTCTGCGACCAACTGGAAGCCTATCAACAAGCTGAAAAAACCAGGAATACATCTGGCTGCCTCTCTGCAGGCAGTTGCTCATGGTTCAGACAGTGTTCTGTATTTCCAGCTTCGTCAGAGCCAGGGAGCCTCTGAGAAATTCCATGGTGCGGTGATCGATCACTACGGTGGGGATGATACTCGTATTTTCCGCGAAGTGACAGAGGTAGGAGAAGCGTTGGAGCAGATCCGGGAAACTGCTGGAAGCGTGACGAAGTCTCCGGTGGCTGTACTCTATGACCGGGAAAATGACTGGGCGCTGAAGGATGCGCAGGGACCTCGAAACGAGGATATGCATTATCAGGAAAATGTACTGAAACAGTATCGTGCTCTCCGAAGAAAAGGCTATAATACAGATATCATCAATATGGAACATGATCTGTCCCGGTACCGTTTGGTAACGGCACCGATGGCCTACATGTTTTATCATGGATATGCCGAAAAGCTTCGCGTTTTTGCAAAAAACGGTGGTACTCTGGTAATTTCCTACTGGTCCGGACTTGTAGATGAAACAGATAAATGCTATCTGGAGGGAACCCCTCACGGGCTGATGGAAGCAGCCGGTATCCGTGCGGAAGAGATCGATGCACTTTATGACTGGGAAGAAAACGTAGGTATCCCGGAAACAGGAAATCATCTCAGAATTACAGAAAGCTATACCTGCAAAAATCTCTGTGAACTTGCAGAGGTTTCCGGTGCGGAAGTGCTGCTGCGTTATGGAAAAGATTTCTATCAGGGGTATCCGGTGCTGACTCACAAGAAATATGGAAAAGGCCATGTTTACTATGTAGCGGCAGATATGGAAGCAGCCTTTTATGAGGATTTTCTGGGAAGGGCAGCAGAGGAAGCAGGCGTGAAGATGCCGCTTACATTTATACCGGAAGGTATTTCTGTGACAACCAGAGAAAATGAGGATACGGAATATCTGTTTATCCAGAACTTCGGAGAAAAGACAGAAACAGTTTCTGTCTCGGGGGATTACGAAGTTCTCTACGGATCAACAGATGAAAATATTGCTCCGCTTGCCACCAGGATTTTAAAGCGGAAAAAATAATCACAGTAAAAAACACAGCAAAAAGTATAAAGCATATTTGTTTTCGGACGGTATGCTTTTTACTGCTGTCTGGGAAAGAGAAGGTAAAATGGCAGGTACACCAAAAGAAGAGATAAAAAGAATAGCGGATCAGTTTGCATTTACCGGAGAACTGGTTTCCTGCGGCCCCTGCGGAAGCGGGCATATCAACGAAACCTATATGCTTAGATATCGGATCGGAGAGATGGGGTCCATTAAGGTGATCCTTCAGAAGATCAATCGGGAGATCTTTCAGAAACCGGAAGAACTGATGGAGAACATTGCCGGAGTCATCGGGCATCTGAAAAAGAAAGTTCTTCAGAAGGGAGGAGATCCGGAACGGGAGGTTCTGAATCTGATTCCGACAAAGGACGGGAAGGCATTCCTGACAGATGAAAACGGAGAATGCTGGAGAGCTTATATTTTTATTACCGATGCAGTAAGCTATGATCTGGCAGAAAAACCGGAGGATTTTTATGAAAGTGCAGTTGCATTTGGAAAATTCCAGGAAATGCTAGCAGATTACCCGGCAGAGACTCTGCATGAAACGATAAAGGATTTCCATGATACAAAGAAACGTTTTCAGACTTTGAAAAATGCCATAGAGAAGGACAGCCGCCATCGTGCTGCATCCGTAAAAGAAGAGATCGCATTTGCGTTTCAGCATGAGTATCTGGCAAATGTATTCGGTGAGCTGCTGGCAAAAGGTGAGGTGCCCCTTCGGGTAACGCACAACGATACGAAGCTGAATAACGTTATGATCGACTTGGAAACAGGAAGGGGAATCTGTGTAGTGGACCTGGACACGGTTATGCCGGGACTTGCCATGAATGATTTTGGAGATTCCATTCGTTTCGGGGCCAGCACTGCATTGGAGGATGAGAAAGATTTAAGCAAAGTTTCCTGTGATATGGAGCTCTATGAAATCTATGTAAAAGGCTTTCTGGAAAGCTGTGGAGATAAGCTCAGTGCAAAAGAGATCGAGATGCTTCCCATGGGAGCTAAGGTGATGACTTATGAATGTGGCATTCGCTTTCTTACCGATTATCTGGAAGGAGATCATTATTTTAAGATCGACCGGGAAGAACACAATCTGGACCGCTGCCGCACACAGTTTAAGCTGGTGGCTGATATGGAACAGAAATGGGATACTATGCAGACGATCGTGAAAAAATATCAGAAATAAAAAAACAGGGATTTTTACAATGGAGGTAAAGTGATGAGCGAAACAAAAGGAAGAGTGACCATTCCGACAGATCTGGATGTGATCCCGGAGACACTGAAAATGCTGGATGAGTGGGGTGCAGATGCCATCCGTGACTGTGACGGAACGGAATTTCCGGCAGAGCTGAAGAAAACCGGCGCAAAGATTTATGCAACCTATTATACCACCAGAAAGGATAATGCCTGGGCAAAGGCCCATCCGGAAGAAATCCAGCAGATGTATATCATGACATCTTTTCACACGGCAGTGTCGGATACTCTGGAGATCCATCTGATGGATCATCTGTATCCGGATATGCTGGCGGTGAATACAAGAGATGATATCAGAAGATGGTGGGAAGTCATTGACCGGACTACAGGGGAAGCTGTCAGTACAGAGGAATGGTCATACGATGAAGAAAACGGAAATGTTGTGATCAGGCCGGCGAAAGAGTTTCATGAGTATACGGTAAGCTTTCTTGCATATATCATGTGGGATCCGGTACATATGTACAATGCAGTTGTCAATGACTGGAAAGATGTAGAACCTCAGATCACTTTTGATGTGCGTCAGCCGGCAACACGTGCACATTCCATGGATCGCCTCCGCAGATTTCTGGATTCCCATGATTATGTGAATGTAGTACGATTTACTACATTTTTTCACCAGTTCACACTGATCTTTGATGAGATGGCACGGGAAAAATATGTAGACTGGTTCGGGTATTCCGCTTCGGTGAGCCCCTATATCCTGAAACAGTTTGAGCAGGAAGTGGGATATAAGTTCCGTCCGGAGTTTATCATTGATCAGGGATATATGAACAACACCTACCGTATCCCATCAAAAGAATTTAAAGATTTCCAGGCTTTCCAGAGACGGGAAGTGGCGAAGCTTGCAAAGGAAATGGTAGACATTGTCCATGAATACGGAAAAGAGGCCATGATGTTCATGGGTGATCACTGGATCGGTATGGAGCCCTTTATGGATGAGTTTGCTTCCATCGGGCTGGATGCGGTAGTGGGAAGCGTCGGAAACGGAGCGACCCTACGTTTGTTCAGTGATATTAAACATGTAAAATATACAGAGGGAAGATTTCTGCCGTACTTTTTCCCGGACACCTTCCATGAGGGCGGGGATCCTGTAAAAGAGGCAAAAGTAAACTGGGTGACTGCAAGAAGAGCTATCCTTCGAAGTCCGATCCAGAGAATTGGATACGGCGGTTATCTGAAACTGGCTCTGGAATTTCCGGATTTTGTACAGTATATCAAGGAAGTCTGCCAGGAATTCCGTGTGCTCTACGACAATATCCAGGGAACCACACCGTACTGCGTAAAACGTGTGGCAGTTTTAAATTGCTGGGGAAAAATGCGCTCCTGGGGCAACCATATGGTACATCATGCCATCTATTACAAGCAGAATTATTCCTATTTCGGAATTATCGAGGCATTAAGTGGTGCGCCTTTTGATGTTTCCTTTATCAGCTTTGACGATATCCGTGAGGATAAAGAGCTGCTGAATGATTTTGATGTGATCATCAATGTAGGTGATGCGGACACTGCACAGTCCGGTGGTGAGAACTGGGCAGATCCGGAAATCCTTACAGCAGTGCGGAAATTTGTCTATAATGGCGGCGGATTTATTGGCGTCGGTGAACCGGCAGCTCATCAGTGGCAGGGAAAATTCTTCCAGCTGGATGACATCCTTGGTGTAGAGGAAGAAAGAGGATTTAATCTTAATACAGATAAATACAACTGGGAAGAGCATAAAGATCATTTTATCCTGAAGGATACAGACGGAACCGTAGATTTCGGTGAGGGGAAAAAGAATATCTTCGCACTTCCGGATACGAAGATCCTTATCCAGAAAGATCAGGAAGTCCAGATGGCGGTAAAAACCTTCGGAAAAGGCCGGGGCGTTTATATCAGCGGACTTCCGTACAGCTTTTGCAACAGCCGTATTCTTTACAGAGCCGTACTCTGGTCAGCGGCAGCGGAAGGTGAGCTTCACCGTTGGTTTTCTTCCAATTATAATGTGGAAGTACATGCTTATGTGAAAAATAAAAAGTATTGTGTGGTAAACAACACCTATGAGCCACAGGACACTACGGTTTACACAGGGGATGGAAAGAGCTTTGACCTTCATCTGGAAGCTAATGAGATCCGCTGGTATCAGATCTGAGAAAGCAGGATACAGGTTTACTGATAAAGAAAAGCTGTGAAATTGTCTGAGGGCGTTGACAGAGAAAAAAACTTATAATATAATAAATCCATTCCAAAAGTAGGAAAACAAAGCTGTTGTAATAGAGAAAATCTATTATAACAGCTTTTTGTTATTGTTGACAAACAATTTTGCTTACAAAGAGGAGGCCTTTATGAACAAAAAGATCAAAACCCTGTTTTGCAGAAAAATAGTGCTTTTTCTCCGAAAAATAAAAGCAGAAAAAGCAGTATTGTGATAAAATAGAAGAAAAATATTTCAAAGACAAACTAAAATGATCAGAAGAAAAGAGGTAGATAGATTATGATAAAAGCAGAAAAAAAGACACTGAAGCTTTCGGTAGAGAAGCCTCAGTATATTACAGTAAATGATATTACTTACGCACAGGTGGATTCCTGGTTCGGACATTGCAGGCGGGATCTGAAACTGGATATAATCTACCCGGAAACAAAAGATGGAAAAATCTATCCCTGCATCCTCTGGATCTGTGGAGGCGCATGGCTGATGATGGATAAATCCGCACATAATCTTTATCTGAGCAGACTGGCATCCAGTGGCTTTGTAGTGGCAAGTGTGGAGTATCGTACTTCCAATCAGGGCCCGTATCCCATGCCGCTGCAGGATGTAAAGGCAGCTATCCGTTACCTGAAAGCCCATGCAGACCGGTTCCGCATCAACAAAGAGCAAATAGGAGTTATGGGAGAGTCTGCCGGAGGATATCTTACCTGTATGGCTGCGCTGGACAATGATCCGGCTCTGGATGTGGGAGAGTATCTGGAAGAATCCAGTAAGGTACAGGCTGCCTGCCCATGGTATCCGCCTACGGATCTTTCCGCATTTCCATGTGAATCTGCAGAAAAATGTGCTTCTTCCGCAGAATCCCTTCTGCTTGGATTTAATTCCATGTTAAATAAAGAAAAGGCATACCAGAGCAGTCCGGTTTCCAAGGTTACGAAGGATGCACCGCCATTTCTGATCATCCATGGCAACTGCGATCAGGTCGTTCCTTATGTTCAGTCGGAAACTTTATACGGACTTCTGGAGAAAAAAGACTGTGATGTCACTTTGCTGACACTGGATGGTGCAGACCATGCAGATATCCAGTTTTTCCAGGATGAGGTGTGGAACCGGATCGCAGAGTTTTTCCATGAAAAACTGAAATAAATAAAAGACAGGAGCACAGATTATCCAGCAGTTGTTGTAAATATGTGATCCTGAAAAGACCAAAATAGAAAAGAGAAACACAAATGATAACATTAAACGATTATCTGTATTCCGGAGATACTCTTCTCCGGATACTGAAGAAATACATTCGGGATCTTAGGACAGAGGCGAAGGAAAAACACAATGAGATCGATCTGGTACACTGTAATTTTTTGATCCAGATTCAGGAGCTTCTGGAGCATAATGATTTCCTCACTGCCCAGTCTCAGAAGATCCGGGAATTTTATAAATATATGGCAGGGGAATATCCGTTTCTGGCGTTTACCTTCAAGGGAAGAATCAAATCCCTGATCCGTGCGGAGGAAAAATTTAACGGATATGTAGTAGAATTTATTTATGACTACTATAAAGAATATGGGGAATATCCTTCCGTATCCCAGATCAAGGAACGGTTAAGCTGTTTCCGCGATTTTATTGCCTACAGGATCGTTATCGCCATGCCCAGATGTCATTTGAAAAATGGTGAGAATGTCAGAGAAGAAGAGCTTCGTTATCTTTATGAGATCGCCAATATACTTCCGGGATTTCTGGAAGAAAGAGGATTTACCGCAGAGCCGGCCAGAGGAGTGCAGGAAAGTACATCGCCACTGCTCAGCAGGGAAGCAAAGCCTTACTATAGGGATTACATCTGTAATAACAGTGAGGATGATTATCAGTCCCTGCATATCACGTTTTATGATAACAGTTCCCGAAGCTATATGGAAGTACAGCTGCGGACCAAAGACATGGATGATGTTGCGGAGATTGGTTCCGCCAACCATTTAAGCTATGAGAAAAAACAGGAAAGTGAACGCAGGAGAAGGGACGCGATTCCCCAGGGGGAATGTATCTATTTTGATGAGGCTTATGAGCGGGGTATGCGACTTCTTGGACTGGATTTTGCTGCGCTGGACGTTAATATGTTTGGTGCGGTAAACAACAGCCTGATCAATGATGGCTGCGGACTGTTCCGCGGAAGGATGATCCTTCCTTATGAGCATCTTTCCCGTTTTCAGAATGATATCGTTGACTGAGGGAGGATGACATGAAAGACTTGACAAAAGGGAAGCCTTCCACATTGATCCTGTCCTTTGCGCTTCCTGTATTTCTGGGAAATCTCCTGCAGCTGACGTACAGCCTGGCAGATACCCGGATCGTGGGAAGCTTTCTTAAAGAAGATGCGCTGGCGGCAGTAGGGGCCACCAGTCCTTTAAGCGGGCTGATCATCGGTTTTCTGATGGGCCTTGCAAATGGATTTGCCATTGTCACCGCACAGAAATTCGGTGCCGGAAACCGGGAAGAAGTACGAAAATCTTTTGCGCTGTCTCTTGTAATGGGCAGCGTGATTTCTCTGATCCTGACTGTTTTGGGACTTTTGTTTCTGCATCCGATCCTGAGGTTCCTGAATGTTCCGGATCATTTGACGGGAACTGCCAGGCAGTATATCTTTATTATTATCGCAGGTATGCTGGCAACGTTTCTTTATGATACCTGCGCGGCATCTCTGCGCGCACTTGGGGATACGGTGACGCCTCTTGTGATCCTGGCGGTGTCTGTAACTTTAAATATCGCAGGAGATCTGTTTTTTATTCTGGTAGTAAAAGCAGGAGTTCAGGGAGCGGCCGTTGCCACGGTACTTTCACAGACGCTGGCATTTCTGATATGCTGGTTTTACATGATCCGCAGGTATGAGATCCTACGGCTGAAAAAAGAGGATTTTTTCGGTCTCGAAAGAAATATGATGAAAAATATGCTGAGTGCCGGACTTTCTATGGGACTTGTAAGCTCTCTTGTAAATCTTGGTACACTGGCACTTCAGACCTCCATCAATCGGCTGGGAAGAGATATCATTGTGGCACATACAGCAGCTCGTAAGATCACAGAGATGTTTATGATCATGTTTGGCGTGTTCGGCCAGACCATGGCGATCTTCTGCGGCCAGAACGCAGGTGCAGGGAGGATGGACCGGGTACGCCATGGAATCGGTCTTGCAGTTCTGTATACCTGTATCTGGTCCGTGATGACTGTGATCTTCAGTTTTACCATTGGAAAACAGCTGATCTATCTGGTCACAGGAAGCCATAATGAAACGGTGATCCGCAATGCCGCCAATTATCTTAAATTTGATACGATCTTTTATTTCGTAACGGCTGTGATCAGTGTCCTCAGAAATGCTATGCAGGGCCTTGGAGAAACGGTGATCCCTCTGGTTTCCAGTGCGCTGGAGATGATCGGAAAAGTAGTGATCGCGGTGACTCTGGTGCCACTTCTCGGATATACCGGCGTGATCGTAGCAGAACCGATAGTCTGGGTCATTATGGTGATCCCGCTGATCGTGAAGATACTTAAGATGCCTGAATTAAAGAAAACAGTCTGAGAGATTCGAAGATCCGATGAGAAAGATTCGCGTGAAAAATAAAAAGCACATTGTATGGAATGAGCCGCCACCGGAAAGTATGACTTTTGGGGTGGTTCAACCATAGCAATGTGCTTTCTTTAATTTTACATAGTTGCTGTCGCTTCTTTTACGTTTTCCTTTTCAGGGAAGATATGTCTGAAAATAAAACGTACGATCGGACCTGCATAGATCAGCTGCCAGAAGAATGCCATCGGGAAGTTGAATGCGGTTGTCTGAAGCCATACAGCTACAAACTGATTTCCGGCATTCTTAAAGAGAATGGTTGCCGCGAGGCTCATTAACGGGCACATGAAAGCAACGGAAGGAACGGAGATCGCAAGGATCCTGCTGAACGGATGGCAGTTTTTGAAATCTACCATGCGCATTGCACAACCAAAAGCAAGCTTGGATACAAGGAAGAAGTCAAGGATAAATGCGATCGGTCCCATGATCACCAGTTCATGAAAAGCGTCAAGGAACACACGGTTTGTCATACTCCCTGTGTTCAGGGAAATGTTGTAGCAGATCATGGCGTAAACCATGAAAAATACCATGATAAGGGTAAAGATAACTTCCTGGAATTTGTTTTTTGGCATAAAAAATCCTCCTTTAAAATGATTAAGTGATAATGTAAAACCTCAGAGCATGTGTTGTTCGTTAATCATTCAGGAGAATGTGCGTTTCCAATATATGACAGGATTTTGTCATAAACCATATTCGGTTTTTTGACCAGATCAAACTGCGAAGCAGTTATTTGGCTGTAAACAGGCAGCAGAGCGGTTTACGAATATCCGCTTGATACCGGCGATTATGATATCATAAGCAGCAAAGCCTTGTCAATAAGTAAAATTCGCAACATCCTGCGGAATGTTCTGAAAAAACATGGAAATATCAGAAGAGTAATTGAGAAAAAAATGGCAATAACTCCTCTTGACCGTTAAAGTTAGATATAGTAAACTTGTAAACAGTTAGCAGATTCTAACTAATGCGTAAAATTTGTGGCGGGCCGTATCCCCTGACAAAATGCGGCCTGAACAGGAGTTACGGACAGGGCGAAAAGACCAGACAGGAGGATAAATATCAAATGGATTATTTAGAGATTGAGAAGGTCATTGGAAGAGAGATCATTGATTCAAGAGGAAATCCGACCGTAGAGGCAGAGGTTTATCTGGCAGATGGAACGGTCGGAAGAGGAGCAGCACCAAGCGGAGCGTCCACAGGAGAATTCGAAGCACTTGAGCTGAGAGATCAGGATAAAAGCCGTTTTGGAGGAAAAGGTGTTTCGAAGGCCATTGAAAATATCAATACAGTAATTAATGATGCGCTGGCAGGAATGGATGCATCTGATATTTATGCAGTGGATGCTGCCATGCTCAAAGCAGATGGAACAAAGGACAAATCAAAACTGGGCGCAAATGCCATTCTTGCGGTTTCTATTGCGTGCGCACGTGCGGCTGCGATTTCTCTTGACATCCCCCTTTACAGATTTCTTGGTGGGGTGAACGGAAACAGACTTCCGGTTCCGATGATGAATATCCTAAACGGTGGTGCACATGCTGCGAATACCGTTGATGTTCAGGAATTTATGATCATGCCGGCAGGAGCACCAAGCTTTAAAGAGGGACTTCGCTGGTGTACGGAGGTATTCCACGCTCTTGCTGCACTTCTGAAAGAAAAAGGCCTTGCAACAAGCGTTGGAGATGAAGGTGGTTTTGCACCAGACCTTGGAAGCGATGAGGAAGCCATTGAGTACATCCTTGAAGCAGTGAAAAAAGCGGGATATGAGCCTGGAAAGGATTTTGTACTTGCCATGGATGCTGCATCCAGTGAGTGGAAAGGAAACAAAAAGGGGGAGTATGTTCTTCCGAAATGCGGAAAGAAATTTACATCTGCGGAGCTTGTTGATCACTGGAAAAATCTGATCGAAAAATATCCGATCTACTCTATTGAGGATGGCCTTGATGAGGAAGACTGGGAAGGCTGGCAGATCATGACAAAAGAACTTGGAGGAAAAGTACAGCTTGTAGGTGATGACCTGTTTGTTACAAATACAGAGCGTCTTGAGAAAGGTATCAGCCTTGGCTGCGGAAATTCTATTCTGATCAAACTGAATCAGATCGGTTCTGTATCCGAGACTCTGGAAGCCATCAAAATGGCACATAAAGCTGGCTATACAGCGATTTCTTCCCATCGTTCCGGAGAGACAGAGGATACAACCATTGCAGATCTTGCAGTGGCACTGAATACCTGCCAGATCAAGACAGGAGCTCCTTCCAGAAGCGAACGTGTGGCAAAATATAATCAGCTTCTCCGTATTGAGGAAGAGCTTGGAGATGCAGCAGTATATCCGGGATTCCGGGCATTCAATATCAAGAGATAAGATCATAACTAACACATTTCTCAAAAAGGTACGCTTTGGCGTGCCTTTTTTTGGCGAAAATAAGGTTGCCAGATTTCTCAAAATAGTATATTATGATTTACAGCCGTGTGAAAAAATAAAATTGAATATTGGAGATGCTATGAAAGAATACGTAAATACTTTTATACGTTACAGGTTTCTTCTGGGAGAGCTTGTAAAAAAAGGAATCAAACTGAAGTACAGACGTTCCTATCTTGGTATCATCTGGTCTCTTCTTGAGCCGTTGCTTACCATGATCGTACTGACGATCGTATTCGGTACCCTGTTTGGAAACAAGGATCGGACATTTCCTGTATATATCCTGACAGGACGTCTTTTGTACACATTCTATTCCAGTGCCACAAAAGCGGCATTGAAATCAGTAAGAGCGAATTCGGCAATGATCAAGAAAGTTTATGTGCCAAAATATCTCTATCCGCTGTCAAGTGTACTTTTTAACTATGTGATCTTCCTGATCTCACTGATCGTGCTGGTTCCGGTAGGAGCAGTACTTGGTGTGGAGCCGACACTTTATATGTTCCAGATCCCGATCGCGCTGATCCTGGTATTTCTGTTGTCTTATGGTTGTGGAATGATCCTTGCTACGATTGGCGTTTTTTTCAGAGATATGGAATATCTGTGGTCAGTAGCGCTGATGCTGATCATGTATACCTGTGCGATCTTTTATTATCCGTCCAGACTGCTGAAAAGTGGTTTTTCATGGATCCTGAAATATAATCCGCTGTACTGTACCATCGATGTTTTTCGTTCAGGAATGTTCGGGGAGCCGATGAACCTGCATTATGCGGCATACGCACTGGTATTCAGCCTTGTGACGATTGCCATCGGAATGTTCTGTTTCAAGAAGAAACAGGATGAGTTTATCCTTTATATTTAACAGGAGAAAAATATGGAAAAACCTGCAGTAGTTGTAGATAATGTAAGTATGAAGTTTAATCTCAGTAAAGAAAAGGTAGACAGCCTGAAGGATTACGTGATTAAATTCTTAAAAAAAGAAATTAAATATAATGAATTCTGGGCTCTTCAGAATGTTGATTTTGAGGTAAAAAAAGGTGACCGTGTAGGAATCCTGGGACTTAATGGAGCGGGAAAAAGTACTCTGCTCAAAGTAATTGCCGGTGTATTCAAGCCTACCGAAGGCAAGGTGGTCCGAAACGGCCGTCTGGTCCCTCTTCTGGAACTGGGAGCCGGTTTTGACTCGCAGTATACAGGACGTGAGAATATTTTTCTGTATGGTGCGATGCTCGGATATTCCAAGAAGTTTCTGGAATCGAAATTTGATGAGATCGTTGAGTTTTCTGAACTGAAGGAATTTATCGATGTCCCTATTAAGAATTATTCTTCAGGTATGAAGGCAAGACTTGGATTCTCCATTGCCACACTGGTATCACCGGATATCCTGATCCTTGATGAAGTCCTTTCTGTAGGAGATGCCAAATTCCGGAAAAAGAGTGAAAAGAAAGTCTTAAGTATGTTTGATAAGGGCGTTACGGTACTGTTTGTATCCCATTCTCTGGAACAGGTACAGCGCCTGTGCAATAAAGCAATGATACTTGAAAAAGGAAAACTGATCGCATATGGAGATATTGATGAGATCTCGGCCAAATATGCGGAGATGATCAGATAAAGAACAGAAGGCGGCCCAGGCAGTCGCATAAATAAAAAGAACCGGACAGTGAACGGTTTGAATAGCAGATAGCCAGACGATTTGCGGAAATGATGCAAATGTCTGGCTATTGTGTTATTATATTACGAAGAAAACAGGGAGGCAAAAAGATGACTTTACAGCAGATCCTTGAAGAGGTAAAAAAAGGCCAGCTCTCTGTGGAGCATGCAGAGGACCTTCTGAAAAAAGAGGGATATGAAGAAATGGATTATGCGAAGCTGGATACTACCCGAAAAGCGAGGACCGGTTTTGCGGAGGTAGTTTACTGTGCGAGAAAAGCAGACGAACATCTTTTGAATATCTATCAGAAGCTTTATGAGGAAGATGGAGAAGTCTTTGGAACAAGGGCGTCAGAACATCAGTATGAACTGGTAAAAAAGGTTCTTCCTGATGTGGTTTATGATCCTGTTTCCGGAATTTTGAAGATTGAAAAAGAGAAGGAGCATATCGGAAAGGTGGCAGTGTGTACAGCCGGAACAGCAGATATTTCTGTTGCGGAGGAAGCTGCCCAGACAGCAGAGTATTTCGGCACACATGTGGAGAGGATCTATGATGTGGGAGTCAGTGGTATGCACAGACTCTTTTCCAGGCTGGATACGATCCAGGAGGCTAACTGTGTGGTTGCGGTAGCAGGAATGGAGGGTGCGCTGGCAAGTGTTATGGGTGGCCTTGTGAAACGTCCGGTGATCGCGGTACCTACTTCTGTGGGATATGGCGCCAGCTTTCATGGATTGTCAGCGCTTCTGACAATGATCAATTCCTGTGCCAACGGAATTGCAGTAGTAAATATTGACAACGGATTTGGGGCAGGATATCTGGCAACCCAGATCAATCGGCTTGCGGAGGGAAAATAAATGAGAAACAAATTATATCTGGAGTGTACCTCCGGGATCAGCGGGGATATGACAGTTGCGGCTCTTCTGGATCTGGGTGCAGATCAGAAAAAACTGGTGAGAACTCTTAAAAGTCTGCCGGTAAAAGGTTTCGACATAAAGATCAGCCGTGTGATGAAATCAGGGATCGATGCCTGTGATTTTGATGTACTACTGGATCATGATCATGAGAATCATGATCATGATATGAAATATCTGTATGGGCATGATGGAGATTCTTACAGCCAGGATCATGGGGAACATCATTATCAACATAGTCATGAAGCCCTGGAAGCCCATGAGCATCCCCATTCTCATGAACATCATGTACAGGAAACCCATGGAAACAGTCATACATATACAGAAACGATGCATTCCCACCACGGACACCATCACCATGAACACCGTGGCCTTAACGAGATCATGGAGATTATCGACCATGCAGATATGACAGATCGTGCAAAATCCTATGGAAAAAGGATTTTTAAGATTCTTGCCGAGGCAGAAGCAAAAGCCCATAATGTACCGGTGAATCAGGTCCATTTCCATGAAGTGGGTGCAGTGGATTCCATTGTGGATATTCTTTCTGTTGCAATCTGTATGGATGATCTGGATGTGGAGGAAGTGATCGTTCCAAGACTTTGTGAGGGTAGCGGAACGATTCGCTGTCAGCACGGAATCCTTCCGGTGCCGGTACCGGCGGTAAGTAATATTGTAAGTGCTCATCAGCTGAAGCTGCATATCACATCGGTGCAGGGTGAACTGATAACGCCTACAGGAGCAGCCATTGTGGCGGCATTCCTTACATCAGAAAAACTGCCTGAAGATTTTACGGTGGAGAAGATCGGTATCGGAGCAGGCAAGCGCCAGTATGAGTGCCCGGGAATTCTCCGTGCCATGCTGATCCGGGAATCCGGGGAGGAGGCTTCAGGCAATGATGCTTGTACGGAAATAGACACCATTATAAAGCTGGAATCCAACATTGATGACTGTACAGGAGAAACGCTTGGCTATGTTATGGAGCTTCTGTATGAGGCAGGAGCCAGAGAGGCCAATTACATGCCTGTGTTTATGAAGAAAAACCGTCCGGCATGGCTGCTTACCGTTCTATGTAAAAAAGAACAGGTTTCAGCGATGGAGCAGATTATTTTCAGAGAAACGACAACCATTGGGATCCGTCGCCAGGAGATGGGGAGAACCATTTTGAAAAGAGAGAAAAGAATGGTTACAACCCCGCTGGGAAATGTAGAAGTGAAGGTCTGCATTTTTGACGGACAGGAATATTTTTATCCGGAATACGAAAGCGTAAAAAAACTCTGTGAAAAAACAGGAATTTCCTATAAAGAAGCATATCATATGGCTGTTCGGGGATAAGATCGAGGTGGTTGCCTTGTATAATGCACTTACATATTGACACCTTTTCGAAAAAACTATATAAATGTATATAGAAAGATTATTGCCGAACAGAACAGCTGGCAATGATACAGTAAGGCAGAGGCAGGAGAAGGATTTATGGCGGTAACAATACAGCAGATTGCAGAACAGGCAGGGGTTTCCAGGGGAACCGTGGACAGAGCATTGAACCACAGAGGACGGATCAATCCGGAGGTGGCAGAGAGAATCTGCCGTCTGGCGGACGAGATGGGATATGTACAGAAAGAACGGAAACATTCCAGAACAGCTAAAGATGAAAGACTGAAGATCGGAGTGGTGACACAGCTTGCCAGATCTTCTTTTATGCAGGAAGTAAACCGTGGTATTGAGAAGGCAGCCGTGGAACTGAAAGAAAAAGGGATCCAGCTGATCCTGAAAGAGGGTCTTTCCGTTGATGAAGAGGAACAGCTGCAGGCCATTGAGGAACTGGAACAGGAAGGAATCCGGGGACTTGCGATCATGCCGGTAGACAGTGAGACTGTCCGGGAGAAACTGAATGCTTTGATCGAAGAGAAGAATATCCCAGTAGTAACCTTTAACTCTGATATTGTAGGAACGAGAAGAACCTGTTTTGTGGGAATGGATAACCGTAAAAGTGGACGTACCGCAGCCGGACTTCTTGGAATGCTGACAAGAGGAAATGGAAAGATCCTGATCATCACCGGATATTTCAGCAATCATGTTGACAATCAGCGAGTGGATGGCTTTGTGGAGGAAGCCAAGCGGGCTTTTCCACATCTGGAGATCGCCGGTGTTCACGGAAGCTTTGATGAAGCAGCTGAGGTGGAGCACATTATAGAAAATGCCATGATGAGTACTTCAGGGATCAGCGGGATCCTGGTGGTATCCGGAGGCCAGGCAGGAGTGGGTAAGGCATTTGAAAAGCTGAGACTTGACCGCAGGCCCTACGTTGTGATCTACGATCAGACTCCGAAGAATGAACGGGCACTGAAGAATGATCATGTGGATTTTCTGATCGACCAGAATGGATATGTCCAGGGGTATGAACCGCCAAGGATCCTGGCGGATATCCTGACAAAAGGACAGGAGCCGGAGAGAGAATATCTCTTTACAGATATCAAGATCAAAACAAAATATAACCTTTGAACATGTATTGTGCAAAGTATCATATAAAATAGTCTGCAGAATGAAAACTGCAGGCTTTTTTATATTACAGGAAATCTGTAAGATACTACGATATGAAATATAGATTCCAAGAAAACGACTGTCTGGATACATTTAATTGCGTGCTAATAGCGTGCTAAAAAAACAACACGCAAATGCACATGTAGATAATAGCTACTTTGAACAAAACAAAACTACAAAAATTGTATAGAATAACTGAAAAAAAGAAAAATGAAAAGAAGTACTTGCCCAAATTGTAAAACGGTGCTATATTAACATCATAAGAAACACGCAAGAAAGCACGCTAAATAAAAAAAGCACGCAAATCAAAAAAGCACATAAAAAAGAAGTAAAAAATAAACCATCAAACAAACGGAGGTAAGATCATGAAGTATATCGAATTTGATGAATCCAGACCAATGGACCTGGTGCTCCTTGGAAGAGTTGCCATTGATTTTAATCCTGCTTACAACGATCAGGTAAAGGAGGAGTTCAAACCCCTGAAGAAGGTACATATGTTTGAGAAATTTGTAGGAGGATCTCCTGCAAACATCGCTGTAGGTGTTACCAAGCATGGCCTGAAAGCAGGATTTATCGGAAAGGTTTCTGATGATCAGTTCGGTGAGTATGTTGTAGATTATTTTGATGAGCGAGGAATCGATACCTCACAGATCACAAAATGTACAAACGGAGAGAAGCTGGGACTTACCTTTACCGAGATGCTTTCTCCAAAGGAAAGCAGTATCCTCATGTATCGTAACCGTATCGCAGATCTGCAGCTTCATGTAGACGACATCCACGAGGATTATATCAAAAATGCAAAAGCGATCCTCATTTCCGGAACTGCTCTTGCAGAGAGCCCTTCCAGAGAAGCAGCGATCAAAGCGGTTATGCTTGCTAAGAAAGTAAACACAAAGATCATTTTTGATATTGATTACAGAGAGTACAACTGGAAGAATGCAGATGAGATTTCCATCTACTATTCCATCGTAGCTAAGGAAGCTGACATCATCATGGGCTCCAGAGAAGAGTTTGACCTTACAGAGAAACTGATCAAAGAAGGCATGACTGATGAGGAGAGTGCAGCTTACTGGCAGGCAAAAAATGCAAAGATCGTTGTCATCAAACACGGTATGAAGGGTTCCACAGCCTACACAGTTGATGGACAGAAGTTCAGCATCAAGCCATTCCCGGTTGAGGCAAGAAAAGGCTTCGGCGGCGGCGACGGATACGGCTCCGGATTCCTGTATGGACTGTATCAGGGCTGGGAGATCATTGACTGCCTGGAGTTTGGTTCTGCTGAGGCATCCATGATGGTTAAAAGCAACAACTGCTCCGATTCCCTTCCGGGACCGGATGAAGTTCACGCATTCATTAAAGATGAAAAAGAAAAATTCGGCGAAATGATCGCAAGAGTATAAAGAAAAGGAGTGGGAAAAATGGCAAAGACAGTAAGAATGACAACTGCACAGGCAATTGTAAAATTTCTGGATAATCAGTATGTTTCCATGGACGGAGTGGAGACAAAATTCGTAGAAGGATTTTTCACGATCTTCGGACACGGTATTGCTGTAGGACTTGGTGAGGCACTGGATACAAATCCGGGACAGCTGAAGGTTCTTCAGGGAAGAAATGAGCAGGGTATGTGTCACGTTGCTACCGCTTTTGCAAAACAGAGCAACCGCAAAAAAATCATTGCATGCGCTTCCTCCATCGGACCTGGAGCTGCAAACATGGTAACAGCATGTGCAACAGCAACTGTAAATAATATTCCGCTTCTTGTATTCCCGGCAGATACTTTTGCATCTCGTCAGCCTGACCCGGTTCTCCAGCAGCTGGAGCAGAGCAGCAGCCTTGCCATCAGTACGAATGATGCATTCAAACCAGTCTGCAAATACTGGGATAGGATCACAAGACCGGAGATGGTCATGACCGCTCTGATCAATGCAATGAGAGTTCTTACAGATCCGGCTGAAACAGGTGCATGCTGCATCGCACTTTGCCAGGATGTTGAGGGTGAGTCCTTTGACTTCCCGGAGTACTTCTTCAAGAAGAGAGTGCACAGGATCACAAGACCGGTTGCAGTAGAGGAAGAGCTTGAGGATGTGGCAGAGGTCATCGCAGGAGCGAAGAAACCGCTTATCGTTGTTGGTGGTGGTGTCCGTTACTCAGAAGCCGGAGAAGCTGTTGAGAAATTCTGCGAGGAATTCAAGATCCCATTCGGCGAGACACAGGCCGGAAAGAGTGCCTGCCAGTCCGGCAATCCGTACTGTCTTGGCGGTATCGGTGTAACAGGAACCTACGCTTCCAACATCATCGGTAAAGACGCAGACGTGGTAATTTCTATCGGTTCCAGAATGTCTGACTTTACAACAAGCTCCAAGCATCTGTTCCAGAATGAGGATGTTCAGTTTGTAAGTATCAACAACTGCAGATTCCACGCATACAAGATGGATGCAGTAAAAGCAGTGGGTGATGCAAAAGCTACCGTAGAAGCACTTGCAGAAAAGCTTCGTGCAAGAGGATATAAATCTGCATACACAGATGAGATCGAGAAAGCAAAAGCTGCATGGGATAAAGAGATGGAGCGCCTTGGAAGCATTGAGTACACAGGAGATGATTTTGAGCCGCTGATCAAGGCAAGAGATCCTCGTACGATTCCGGAATATGTAAAGCTTACAAACGGAAAGATCACACAGACAGCAGCACTTGCAGCGATCAACAGAACTATCGACAAAGATGCAACCATCATCACAGCAGGCGGTTCCCTTCCAAGCTGTATGCAGCGTATGTGGAGAACAGACAAACGTGGCGGATATCATGCAGAGTACGGATATTCCTGTATGGGATATGAGGTTGCCGCTACCCTCGGTGTGAAATTTGCTGAGCCGGATAATGAAGTATACTGCGTAGTTGGAGATTCCAGCTTCCAGATGCTCCACAGTGAGATCATGACTATCATGCAGGAGAGACAGAAAGTCAATATCATGGTATTCGATAACTGCGGATTTGGCTGCATCAACAACCTTGAGATGAACCACGGAATCGGAAGCCTTGCAACAGAGTTCCGTTATACAGACGGCAAGAAACCGACCGGAGATCTGATCCCTGTAGATTATGCAAAGATCGGCGAAGGCTATGGTCTGAAGACCTATACCTGCCGCACAATCCAGGAGCTGGTAGATGCTCTGGAAGATGCCAAAAAGCAGGAGATCGCATGCCTCTTTGATCTGAAGGTTATCCCGAAGACTATGACAGACGGATATGAGTCCTGGTGGGATGTAGGAATCGCAACAACATCTGAGAAAGAAAGCGTAAGAAAGGCCTGCGAGGGAGTTATGAAAGGCCGTGAAGAGGCAAGACTGTACTAATCTGGGAGGTAAGAAAATGAGTAAAGTATTTGGTTATCCGGAATATGACGAAAAAGGCGAAAAGATTCTTACAACATACGATAATGAGTACAAGGCCATGATGATGGACATCCGTGTTTACCGTATGAAGGCAGGGGAGACAAGAACATTTTTAAGAGAGGGTGAGGAGACAGCAGTTCTCCTCCTCTCCGGAAACATTACCTATAAATGGAACGGAAACGAAGCTGCAGCAACCAGAAAAGACGTGTTCACAGAGGGACCATGGTGTGTTCACGGATGCACAGGAACTGAGATTACAGTTGTAGCAAATGCAGAGTCACAGATCCTTGTTCAGTGCACAAAGAACGAGAAAGATTTCGGTGCAAAACTCTACAAACCGGAAGATGCTCCGTGGGGATATTCCTGCGTAGGCAAGTTCGGAAATGTTGCGAAGAGAAGAGTAAACACCATCTTCGATCACGACATTTCACCGGAGTCCAATATGGTACTTGGCGAGGTTCTCAATGACAGAGGAAATTGGTCCGGATACCTGCCGCACAGACATCCGCAGCCTGAGACATACTTTTTCAAATTTGATCATCCGGAAGGATTTGGAGCAAGCTTTGTCGGTGATCAGGTATTTAAGAGTACAGACGAGAGCTTTTCCGCAATTCCAGGAGGAGAGCTTCATCCGCAGGCAGTTGCACCTGGATATCAGATGTATACATGCTGGATGATTCGCCACATTGACGGAAATCCGTGGCTGCAGACAGACCGCTGCGAGGATGAGAGATATACCTGGCTTCATGACGCCGAGTTTTAAGGATTCGGAGATACTGATACTGGATCGTAAATAACAGGCAGCAGGAATAGGAGAATGCTGTTGTTCGTGAGGAGCGGACAGCAGTAGACCTGCTGCTATTATGAAAAAAATTGTACTGACTGAAGGGAGATTTTGACAATGGCAAGAGAATTTATTGTACCTGGAGAAATTATTTCCGGTTCCGGAGCACTGGACATGGCAGAAGGAGCACTGAAACTCCTTGGTAAAAAAGCTCTGATCGTAACCGATAAAGTAATGATCGACCTGGGAAACTGTGCAAAAGTTGAGAAGGCGCTGACAAATCAGGGCATTGAATACAGCATTTATTCTGACATCTGTGGTGAGCCAACAGATACCATGATCGAAAAAGGCTTACAGATCTATAAAGATGAGAACTGTGACTTCCTGGTAGCTCTGGGAGGCGGAAGCCCCATTGACTCCATGAAAGCCATCGGCTCACTGGTAGTAAACGGTGGAAGCATTTCCGACTACATGGGAAAAGTGATCGATGTAAAGATGCCGCCAATGGCGGCGATCCCTACCACAGCAGGAACGGGATCTGAGGCAACACAGTTCACGATCATCACGGATACCAAAAAAGACATCAAGATGCTTCTTAAAGGCAAAGTTCTCATGCCGGATCTTGCCATTATTGACCCGCAGTTTACTATGACTGCACCTCCAAAGATCACAGCAGCAACAGGTCTTGATGCACTTTGCCACTGTGTGGAAGCTTATACATCCAGAAAAGCACAGACACTTTCCGATACTTTTGCAGTATCTGCAGTAAAGAGGATCTTTAAATATCTTCCGGTTGCATATAAAGACGGAAAGAATGAAGAAGCTCGTGTACAGATGTCTGTCGCTGCTCTTGAGGCAGGAATCGCATTTAACAATGCATCTGTTACCATTATCCATGGAATGAGCCGTCCGATCGGAGCACTGTTCCATGTAGCACACGGACTTTCCAATGCCATGCTTCTGAAGGAGTGCCTTACCTTTGCGCTTCCCGGAGCATACGACAGATTCGGAGCGTTGGGACGTGATATTGGTGTGGCGGATGCAACTGATTCTGATCAGGAAGCGGCTGAGAAATTCCTGAAAGCAGTAGAGTCACTTGTAAATGAACTGGATACTCCGACTCTGGAGCAGTTCGGTATCAATAAAGAAGAGTTCTTCAACGTCATCGACAAAATGGCACATGATGCCATGGACAGTGGAAGTCCTCAGAATACCATGCGTGATGTAACAGAAGAGGAAGTAAAAGAAATCTACAGAAAACTCTGGTAAAATGTAAATGTAAACCCTGCATTGCCAGATAGGAAAAGACTCCGGACCGGAGAAAAAGGCTCCGGAGTCTTTTTTCCCGTGGCAAATATAGCTGCAAAAGAAAAGGAGGCATATCCCTCATGAGAAAAAAGTATATCTGTATTCTGGTGGCAGTCATAGGAGTTTGCAGCCTTTCCGGATGCGGGTCTTCTGCAAAGAAAACAGAAGAAGAGCAGGTAACGATCGGTGTTGTTACAAAATCTAAAAGCAGTGAATATTGGTTGTCTGTCTGCGACGGAATGAAAGATGCAGCAGAAAAATATCATGCAGATGTGGTGATTCTGTCCCCGGATTCCGAAACAGAAGAAGAGGTTCAGAAAAATATGATCCGGGATCTTCTGAAAACCGATATCCAGGCGATGGCAGTTTCTCCTATAGATTCCTATGAATGCGAAGATTATTTAAATTTCGCAAGAGAAAAGGGGATTTCTGTATATGCCTGTGATACTCCCATAGAGGATTCAGAAATCCCTTATATTGGAATTGACAATGAAAAACTAGGCTATGAGCTGGGCGAGCAGCTTGCAAAGGCTCTGGATCATAAAGGAAAGATTGGCGTGATCGCCGGTGATTTTAAGCAGGCTGGACACCGGATGCGTGTTGCCGGATTTGAAAAATATATGGAAAAAGAGCCTGGGATCATCATTGAAATGGTTCGGAACGGATACAGCAATATGCGGGTTTCCCAGAAGGATGTGGATGAGATCCTAGTGAAGTATCCGGATCTTAACGGAATCATGACCACAAGTGCAGTGACGGCCCTGGGACTTTCAGAGGCAACTGAAGGACGGGAGATTTCTATTGTTTCCGTAGATGCTCAGGAAGATGCCTTGAAAGCGGTTCAGGATGGGCGT
The DNA here is from genome assembly GCF_023669475.1 of Blautia sp. MB18-30. Taxonomy (NCBI): domain Bacteria; kingdom Bacillati; phylum Bacillota; class Clostridia; order Lachnospirales; family Lachnospiraceae; genus Blautia; species Blautia sp. MB18-30. The sequence continues at coordinate 83,651 of NZ_JAMOYY010000002.1, forward strand.
ATCGTGGCGCTTGGCGCGCAGTCCGGTTATCAGATCGGTTATGAAACCATCCGGTATATTGTGAAGGATCTGGAGGGAGAGGGAACAGGAGAAAATGAGATTCTGGATTCCCAGGTGCTTACCGAAGAAAATATTGATACATATATGAAGGATGACGGACATTCTCATCCCTGATACAAGCAGGTTTCCATCCGCTGCTTATTATTTTTTACAATCCGGCAGAGGCATTGACTGATTCGGTAAAAAGTCAGGCTGGTATCCAAAAATAAAACACAAAACATAAAAATAGGACAAAAGAAGGATGTAGAGATATCAGAACCAGAAAAACTTTGGTACAGATTTAACAGTCAGGTAAAAATAATACCGAAAAAACTAAAATTTCTCATACTATGATAATCCCGTATTTTCGATAAAATAGAATCATCAAAAGGAAAGCGAAAATAAAAAAACGAAAAGAAATGAAAGGGCGGGATAATAAGATGGAGAAGAAAAAACTTTCGGTATCAACAGGGCTGTGTTATGCTGGAGGAGATGTAGGATGCAATATCGTGTTCGGAATGATCGGAACACTGCTGACGCTGTTTTACACAGATTATGTAGGGATAAGCGCAGCAACAGTAGGACTGGTAATGTTACTTTCCAGATGCTTTGATGGATTTTCCGATCTGGTCATGGGTGTCATTGTAGAGAGGACCAATTCCAAATGGGGAAAATCAAGACCCTGGCTTCTGTGGATGAGCATTCCATTTGCGCTGTCAGCAGTACTGCTTTTCACAGTGCCGCGTACAACAGGGATGCTTCAGTTTCTGTATCTCTTTGTAACCTATAACTTCTGTACGACCATATGCTATACAGCGATCAATCTTCCATATGGAAGCCTTTCTTCAATGATGATCCGCGAATCATCAGAGAGAGATAAACTCAGTGTATTGAGAATGGGACTGTCACCTATCGGAAAGATCGTTGCAGCAACCTGTACACTGCCGCTTGTAAAGCTTCTTGGAAATGATCAGGCTGCATGGATCAAGGTTATGAGTGTATGGGCAGTGCTTGCACTTGCACTTCTGCTTCTCTGCTTCTTCAAATGTGAGGAAAAGGTTCAGATCGAAGCAAGAAAGAAAGATGAGAAGCTTCCGATTCCGACAATGCTGAAGGCACTTTTTGCAAATCAGTATTTCTGGGCAGTAATGCTTCTGTGGACAGTACAGAGTGTATCCTTTACGATCACAGGAACCATTCTTCCGTACTACTGCAAATATATTTTCAACAATGATACATGGATGTACAGCGCACTGTTCCTTACAGAAACCCTGGTTCTGGTAGTGGGAATCTTCATCTGCTCACCGTTGATCAAGAAATTCGGAAAAAGAAATATCGCATTTGTCGGCGGATTTGTTGCACTTGGCGGCCAGATTCTGTTTTTCCTGAATCCATACAGCTTCGGCTTCATGGTTATGAGCTGTGTCACACGTGCCATCGGACTTGCTCCACTGAACGCAGTTGTATTCAGTATGGTTGGTGATGTAGTAGAGTTCGGACAGTGGAAAAACCATATCCGTCAGGAAAGTCTGATCTTTGCAGGCGGCTCCATCGGAACAAAAGTTGGCGCAGGTCTTGCCTCCGCAGTGATCACAGGTCTTTTAAGCAGTTCCGGATATGTAAGCTCATCTGCAGGAATAACTGCACAGCCGGAAACAGCACTGGAGATGATCGTTTCTCTTTATAAATTTGGACCGATCCTCATTGCAGCAGTGATCATTGTAACGCTTTTCGGATATAAGCTTGACAAAATGTATCCGGCGATCATGCAGGAGCTTACCGAGCGCGAGGCACACGGACAGTTATAAACATTTTATTGTAAAACATATATTCAACCGCAAACAGGAAATCAGGCAGGGGTAGGATACTCCTGCTGTTTCCTGCGTTTATGGGCATATAGCATAGAGAGGCGTATATCCGCTTTACGGAAGGGAGGAGTTCTATGTTAAAAAGTATCCGGGCAAAGATATTACTGGCGATCCTGACAGTAACCATGTTTACTGCCTGTTCTCTTACGGGGGTATTTTATTTTCGGGCAGCAGGGATGATCGAAGAAAATTATTCAGGTATCCCGTATGGACGGATGCAGCAGACTATAAAAGATCTGGACGAATCCCTGAAAGAGATTTATTATGTGAATACGAGAACTGCCTGGGATACAGATATACGGAATAATGCGAAGGACTACAGCTGTACAGGAAATGAAAACAGCCTGGAAAATATGGCTGGGCTTCTCCGGGAACACAGTCGGGAATATAAAGATATCAACTCCCTTTACTTTGTCTTTCCAGACAAAAAAATGGCTGTGACTTCTGAGGAATTTCCGGTAAACAAGCAGGGGATTTCAGGAGAACATATCGAGGAATTGGAAAAAATACAGGAACTGGATTCCTTTCCGGTTCTTGTGGAATCTCCGATCCATGAAGGCGGCAGCTTTCTTTCTGTGATCCAGAAGGTAGAGGATGATAACGGAGAGATTCTGGGGTATGTTGTCGCAGACATCAGGGAACGGGCAATTTATTACGAATATCTGGAAGCTGTCAATGATGAAAAGATCACCAGAATAGTTCTGGTAGACAGAAATGATGAAATCGTGACATCCGGAGACTACAGTGACATTGGAAAAACATTTCCGGAGATTACAGACCAGAATGTTCCTGAAATGGAAGGCTATGCAGAAAAAAACGGTGTGATCTCTTTTTTCAGCAGAGGTAGCTTTTCAGACTGCGGCTTATATCTGGAGGTACCGAAAAAAGAAGTTTTAAGCGGACTTTCCCGGATGCGGCTTTTTCTGATCGGAATATTTGGTGCAGTTTTTGTGGCAGCTGTGCTGCTGGCACTGTGGCTCTCCAGAGTAGTCTGCGGACCGCTCAGATCCATGACTGGCACGGTTGAGAAGGTTGGTGAGGGAGATTTGAGCCTCCGTACAGAAGTGACTACTGCTGATGAAATCGGAACCCTCGGAAAAGAATTCAACCACATGCTGGATTATATCGAAGCTCTGATCGCCCAGGTGATCGAAGAGGAACAGCAGAAAAAAGATGCAGAGCTGGAAGCACTGCAGTATCAGATCACACCGCATTTTATGTATAATACATTGAACTCCATCAAATTTGCGGCATTTCTGAAAGGGGAAAAAGAGCTGGCGGGGCTTATTGGAGATTTCGTGGAGCTTCTGCAGGCCAGTATCAACAAAAAGGGAAGCTTCCTTTCTGTTGCCGATGAGATCCATATACTGAAAAATTATATCCATCTGCAGGATTTTCGCTATCAGGGAAGCTTTCAGGTGAAATATGAGATCTCTGAGGAAGCATACCGGTGCTATATTCCGAGACTGATCCTTCAGCCGCTTGTGGAGAATGCTCTTCTTCACGGGATCGACATCAAGCGGCAAACAGGAAAAATCTGGATCAGCGGAAACGTAAGTGAAGGAAAGCTGATCCTCATAGTAAAGGATAACGGCAGAGGAATGACAAAAGAGCAGATCCGAGATCTTTTTAACAGTCATGCAAAAAAAACAAACGGACTTTCCGCAGTGGGGATTCCTAATGTAAAAGAACGCCTGGAGCTTTATTACGGGACACAGGGAGGAATGGAATACGTAAGCAGTGGAAACGGTACGGAGGTCACGGTATTTCTGCCTGCGATCTATGATATGCCTGAAGAAGGGAGAAAAAATTAATGTACAGAACACTGGTGGCAGATGATGATTTTCTTGTAAGGAGCTATCTCAAAACCCTGGATTCCTGGGAAAAAGCAGGATATGAGATCGTGGATGATGCAGAAGACGGGGAGGAAGCTTATGGATTCCTTCAGAAAGAAAAAATCGATGTTCTTGTGACGGATCTTACCATGCCTGTGATGGATGGAATTGAGCTGATCAGAAAGATCCGTGAGGAAAACAGGGATATCTATATTATCGTGCTCAGCTGTCATGATGATTTTGAATATGTAAAAGAGGCCATGCGCCTTGGGGCGGATGAATATGTATTAAAGAACAGTCTGGACGAGGATAGTCTTTATGATACTCTGGAAAAATCAGCCCGGCTGATCGAGAAGCGCAGAGAAAAAAGTCAGGAACAGGCACGGACGAGAAAGCTGATCCATCTGGGAAGTCACGCTCTGAAGTATTATTTTTTTAACGGACTGATCTCGGGGATGCTGAAAAATCAGGCACGTGAGGAAAAGCGTGTGGAAGCCGGAATCGCCGGGAAATATTTTAACAGTGCTGTGATCTGTATGTTTATGGAGAACTGGGCAGAGAGGGAAAGACAATGGACGCCGCTGGAAGTGGAACAGTATTCCCATCATTTCCGTCACAGACTGCTGGAACGTACGGAGGAGCTTCTTGGGACAGAAAGTGAATTTACGGAAGTGGTCTATCTTGGCGCAGGGATTTTTTGCTGTTTTCTTGATCTTTCCGGAGACTGCAGGACATCGGCTATGCAGCAGAGACTGACTGAGGCAGCAGCAATCTGCTACCGGCACTGTCAGGAGGATCTTTGTGATTTTGGTATCAGTGTCAGCAGTGTCTGCATGGGAGAGGATGGGATCCGCCAGGCTTATCAGCAGGCCAGAGAAATGATGAAGCTGCATTTTTATGAGAAAAAAGAGATCCTTTATTTTGAAGGACGGAAGAAAGCGGACAGTGTTTTACCGGAAAGTGCTGAGAAGCTGGAAGGGCAGATTTCCAGGCTGAAGGCAGGGAAAGACCGAAAGAAAGCGGAGGAGCTTTGGACACAGGTTCTCGCTGACTGTCAGGATCGCTATACCGACGGAAGAATTTTGGTACAGTGGCTTAAGAAATTGAATCAGACAGCCGGAATTGAGAAAGAGCCCATCTGGTATGGAGATATCGAAAGCTTTGAGAAATTCAGGGAAAAGGGCAGTGCCTGTATTTCACAGCTTTTTGTGGGGGAAGAGGATGCTGTTCCGGAGGGGATCTCTGCTGCTGTGAAAAAAGCTCTGGAGTTTATCCGGGAACATTATGAAGCGCCGATCAGCCTTCAGGATGCAGCAGATGCGGCGGAGGTGAATCCTGCTTATCTCAGTTATCTTTTCAAACAGGAGATGAAGATCGGTTTTTCCAATTATGTGCAGGAGCTTCGGATCGACTATGCAAAGAAGCTTCTTTCAGAGACGAACTGTAAAGTTAAGGATGTGGCGTTGCGTTCCGGTTTTGGAGATTATCATTATTTTTCCAAGATATTTAAGAAGTTTACGGGCTTAAGTCCTGCGGAATACAGAAAAGAATCCGGATTATCATAGAAAGAGGTGCTTAGTATGGGAGTTACTATAAGGCAGATCGCGGAAGCTGCCGGTGTTTCCAGAGGTACTGTTGACAGAGCGTTAAATAACAGGGGCAGGATCCGTCCGGAGGTTGCTGAGAGGATCCGTGCCATCGCTGATGAGATGGGGTATAAGCCGAATCAACTGGGCCGTGCTCTATCCATGAGCAGAAATAATATTAAGATCGGCGTGATCCTGCAGGGTGCGGAAACACCTTTTATGAAAGAAGTTCTGAAGGGAATCCAGGAGGCGTGCGCTGAGGTGGATAATCTTGGTGGTACGGTCCTGGTCCATAAGATCGAGCATCAGAATGCGGAGGATGTTATTCTCGCCATGGAGAAGATGCGGATGGAAGAGGTTCGTGGTATTGCCATGGTTCCTTTGGATGAGGAACGTGTGAAAAGGGAAATTGACCGGTTTGTGGAGGAATTTCGGATCCCGGTGGTGACGTTTACTTCGGATGTGGAGGATACGAAACGGCTTTGCTTTGTAGGGCAGAACGGTGTGCAGTGTGGCCGTGCGGCTGCGGGGCTTATGGGGGAGCTGATCGGTGGAAAAGGAAAGGTTGCTGTGATTTCCGGCTATAGTACCAATACTTCTCTGAGCAGCAGGGTGGTTGGATTCCGTGAGGAAATTGCGCGGAAGTATCCTGGGATTGAGATCATTGGGCCGGAGTATTGCTTTGAGGAGAATGGCAGGGCCAGGGAGATTACGGAAGGGATATTTAAGGATGTTCCGGATCTTGACGGGATATATCTTACTTCTCATGGTGAGGAGGGTGTGTGTGAGGCAATCGCCGGAGCGGGGAAAGCTGGTCAGGTGAAGATGGTTGCCAATGATTTTATGGGGCGGAATTATGAGCTGATGAGGGAAGGATTTATTCATTTCCTGATCGGGCAGGATGCCAGGATACAGGGGTATGAGCCGGTGATGATTTTGTTCCGGCTGCTGTTTAATGGGGAAGCGCCGGAGAGGGCGAAGATTTTTACGGAAATATATATAAGGAATGAGTATACGATTCCGGAGGGGAGACACTGAAGTGGGGTGTCTCCTTTTTTTGTGCGGAGGGACGCCGCGGAAGGGGATGCTGTCTGGTCTGCGGCTTCGTCGGGGGCTGGCTTCTAGGACGCCGGAAATCTGCTAAAAGCGTTTTTCAAAAGTCCGAACTCGCGGCCTGCTGCCGCTCAGACAGCGGACTTTTGAAAAACAACGCAGATTCCCGCCGTCCAAGAATCAGCTCCCCTCCTGCAGAAGCAGACCAGACAGCATCCCCTTCCGCGGCTGGTGCTTCCAGCGAGAAAAAATGTCGTTTGACGATAGGTTGTGGGTCGTCAGCGCTGCGCTGGACGACTGCAAGGGCTGAGTTTGCGCCTGTTTGCAGGGAGAGTTTGGGCATCGGCGCTGCGCTGGATGCTTGAAGGGATGTAAGCTGTGATGCTGTGCAGGATGCTTGAAGGGGGTGGTGTGTGGGATGATTAGGGTGATTGTATGGGAATGTGTTGGAGATATTTTCGGTGAAGTTGACCTAAAAATATTACATATTGTGGCTAAAAATAGTTCTCGTCATTTTTAATAGAAAAAAGATGGTAATATTGTACAATATTAGGGGTTGCGATTTGTGTGTTGCGATGATATTATATTAAGCATAAAGAGCGTGTTCGGACACGCAAAGAGATTACATTGGGAAAATAAATCAAAAGGAGATCAAAACTATGATTAAAGTTGGTATTATCGGAGCAGGTAGAATTGGTAGAGTTCATATTACCAGTATCACAACAAGGGTGCCGGATGCGGTGATCAAGACGGTTGCAGATCCTTTCTTAAATGATGAGACTGCTGCATGGGCTAAGAGTATGGGTGTTGAGCACACGACTAAGGATTATAAGGAGATCATCAATGATCCTGAGATTTCCGCAGTTCTGATCTGTTCTTCTACAGATACTCATTCTCCGATTTCTGTAGAGGCTATCAAGGCTGGCAAGCATGTTTTCTGTGAGAAACCGATCGATCATGACATTGCCAAGATCAAAGAGGTTATCGATGCTCTTGAGGGCACAAATCTGAAATATCAGGTTGGTTTTAACAGAAGATTCGACCATAACTTTGAGTCTCTTCAGCAGGCTGTTGCAGCTGGTAAGGTTGGTAAACCGGAGATCATCAAGATCACTTCCCGCGATCCTGAGCCGCCTAGCATTGATTATGTTAAGGTTTCCGGTGGCATGTTCCTGGATATGACAATTCATGATTTCGATATGGTTCGTTATCTTGCAGGCTGCGATGCTACAGAGGTTTATGTTCAGAGCGCAAATCTGGTTGATCCGGCTATTGGTGAGGCTGGGGATGTTGATACAGCTGTTATCACTCTTCAGATGGAGAATGGTGCTATTGCTGTTATCGATAACTGCAGAAGAGCTTCTTATGGCTATGATCAGAGAGCTGAGGTTTTCGGTTCTGATGGTATGGCTGCTATTTCCAATGACAGCCAGTCTTCCACAGTGATCAGCAATGCTGAGGGTGTTACAGGCGAGAAGCCGATGTTCTTCTTCCTTGAGAGATACATGGACGCTTATGGTAAAGAGGTTGCAGCATTTATTGATGCGATCGTTAATGACAAAGAGACCCCTCTTAATGTTTATGATGGTCTGAAACCGGTGTTAATGGGTCTTGCAGCTAAGAAATCCAGCGAGGAGCACAGACCGGTTAAGATTTCTGAGATTATGGAATAATTCAAATAAAAAGGAGAATTGACCAATGTTTGATAAGAATAAAGTAAAGCTTGGTATTGCACCAATTGCATGGACAAATGATGATATGCCGGATCTTGGCAAAGAGAATACTTTTGAGCAGTGCGTCAGTGAGATGGCTCTTGCCGGTTTCACAGGCTCCGAGGTGGGTAACAAGTATCCGAAGGATCCTGAGGTTCTTAAGAAGGCTCTTGAGCTTCGTGGTGTTGAGATCTGTAACCAGTGGTTCTCAAGCTTCCTGATCACCAAACCGTTTGAGGAGGTTGAGAAGGAGTTCCGTGCACAGCTTGCTTTCCTGAAAGCTATGGGTGCGAAAGTGATCGGCGCATCTGAGCAGAGCCACAGTGTTCAGGGCCAGATGGATACTCCGATTTTCGGACATAAATATGAGATGAATGACGAAGAGTGGGATACCTTCTGCACAGGTATGAACAAGCTTGGTAAGATCGCAAAAGAGGAGTATGGTATTGCTCTTACTTTCCATCATCATATGGGTACTGTTGTACAGAGCCTTGCTGAGGTTGACCGTATGATGGAGAATACAGATCCTGAATATGTAAGTCTTCTTTTTGATACCGGTCACTTTACATACTGTGGAGAGGATCCTCTTGAGGTTGTAAAGAAATATGTTCACAGGATCAAACATGTTCATCTGAAGGATATCCGTCCGGAAGTTGTTGAGCAGGTTAAGAAAGAAAACATGAGCTTCCTTGCAGGCGTAAGAGCCGGTGCCTTCACGATTCCGGGAGATGGATGCATCAACTATGATCCAATCTTCAAGGTTCTCGAGGATGCAGGCTACGAGGGATATATGGTTGTTGAGGCTGAGCAGGATCCGGCTAAGGCTAATCCGCTTGAGTATGCGATCCGTGCAAGAAAATTCATTGCTGAGAAGACAGGCTTATAATTACGACAGGGAAATAGGTGCATGCTGATGTACAGTTAAGCGGAATAAAGATGTCCGCTTTGCATAGAAAAAGCGGTATCAGCCAGTAGTGCTTTGACACCGCTTTTTTCTGTAAGAAGATGCAAACAGTGTACGATAAACAGGACAGGAGGGCCGAATCATGGCACTTGTGAAAATGAAAGATCTGCTGAGACGTGCCGAAGAGAAAAATATTGGCTGCGGTGCTTTCAGTGTTGGTAATATGGAAATGGTAAGAGGTGCGATCCGTGCAGCAGAAGAACTGGATACTCCGATCATCCTTCAGATCGCGGAGGTGCGTTTGAAAAATTCTCCGCTTCACCTGATGGGACCGATGATGGTACAGGCTGCAAAGGAGGCTAAGGTGGATGTGGCTGTCCATCTGGATCATGGTCTTACTTTTGAGACGGTTGACAAGGCTCTGGAGCTTGGCTTTACATCGGTTATGCTGGATGCTTCTACGCTTCCTTTTGAGGAAAACATCGCCAGAGTAAAGGCCGTTGTGGAGAAAGCACGTAAATACGGCGCTACAGTTGAGGCTGAGCTGGGACTTGTGGGCGGAAGTGAGGATGGAAGCTGTGACCACGGTATCCGCTGCACAGATCCGGATGATGCGGTCGTTTACGCAAGAGAGACAGGTATTGATGCGCTTGCAGTTGCCATCGGTAATGCCCATGGTAATTATCCGGTAGCGCCGACGCTTGCTTTTGATGTATTGGAGAAGATCCATGAGAGAGTGGATATTCCGCTGGTTCTTCATGGCGGCAGTGGCATCACTGATAAAGATTTCCAGAAGGCAATCTCTCTTGGCATCCGTAAGGTGAATATTGCCACAGCAAGCTTTAACAGCCTGACAGCTCATGTGGAGAAATATATGGAATCAACAGACAAGCATAATTTCTTTGACCTCAATGAGGCTATGGTCCAGGGTACTTACGAGAATGTGAAGAGACATATTCTTGTATTTAATGAGCCATATCAGGAGTAGGCCAAGGATTTTCTTGTAAAAAAAGAAAAGGTCTGATAAGATGTTCTCAGTGAAAATAACTGGGAACATCTTTTTTGTGCCCATAAAAGAGGAGAGATAAAAATGGAACAGAAAGAGACTGTCTGTTCAGTTGCGAAGAAATGCGGCGGTTGCCGTTATCAGGGTGTATCCTACCAGGAGCAGCTTCGCAGGAAACAGAGAATTACAGAAGGCCTTCTGAAAAAATTCGGAAAAGTAGAGCCGATCATTGGAATGGAAGATCCCTATTATTACAGAAACAAAGTTCATGCAGCTTTTGGCCGTGACCGGAAGGGAAACGTAATTTCCGGGATTTATGAGGAGAAGAGTCATAGGATCGTTTCCGTAGATGACTGTATGATCGAAGATAAAAAAAGTCAGGAGATCATCCGTACCATACGTGGTATGCTGAAATCCTTTAAGATCAAGACCTATGATGAGGATACAGGATATGGACTTCTCCGCCATGTGCTTGTGCGGAGAGGCTTTTCCACAGGAGAGATCATGGTGGTATTAGTTACGGTTTCTCCAATATTTCCATCTAAGAATAACTTTGTAAAAGCTCTCCGTAAAGAGCATCCGGAGATCACTACGGTGGTTCTCAATGTCAATGACAGACAGACAAGCATGGTACTTGGAGACCGCAATATCGTACTTTACGGACCGGGATTCATCAAAGATCGACTTATGGGACTGACCTTCCGTATTTCTCCATCTTCTTTTTATCAGGTAAATCCTGTGCAGACAGAAGTACTTTACGGAAAGGCTATGGAGTTTGCGGCAATGACAGGAAAAGAGAGGGTGATCGATGCTTACTGCGGCACAGGTACTATCGGGATCATCGCTTCCGGGAATGCCAGGGATGTCATTGGTGTAGAACTGAACCGTGATGCTATCCGTGATGCCAGAATGAATGCCAGGGAAAACAAGATCCGTAATGTTCGTTTTGTTCCGGGAGATGCAGGATGGTTTATGGAAGGAATGGCAGCAGAGGGAGAGAAGGTGGAGGTTGTTCTCATGGATCCGCCACGTTCCGGAAGTGACCGTAAATTCCTTCACTCCCTTTTGACTCTTTCACCGGAAAAAATTGTTTATGTATCCTGCAACCCGGAAACCCTGGCAAGAGATCTTGCCTGCCTTACTAAGAGAGATTACCTGGTAAAGAAGATGCAGCCGGTTGATATGTTCCCGCTCACCGATTCAGTGGAGGTTGTTTGCCTTCTGGAGAATCGTAGGACCAGACCGGGAAGAGCTTAGATTTTTGGCAGCTCACAGTGATATGCGATGCCAAGGGGCGTAACAAGAAGCGGATGGACCGGACGGTATACCGGAAGCTTCAGCCTCTTTTCAAAAACGGTAGTAAATTCCTTAAACATGGAAGAACCGCCAACTACATAAACAGCCGGAACCTGATAGCCCTTTAGAAATTTCTCGGTGATCACAGCCATTTTTTCTACAGTGGCCTTGATCACAGGGAAAATTTCGTCTTCTTTTTCCGGAGTAGTTTTCAATACTTCGGCTTCCTCATAAGGAATCTTATAGTGACCGGCGACTGTCATGGTCATATGGCTGCCGCCAGTAGCCTCATCATCGGTGTAGATAACTTTTCCGTCTTTCAGGATGCTGATACCGGTTGTGCCGCCACCCACATCCACAACAGCACCGTCTGTGATCTTAAGGACAGCAGCTGCGGCAGTAGGCTCGTCTACGATATTTGTAACTTCGAAACCGGCACCCTCCAGAACATAGCCGATGCTTTTGACACTGCCTTCGGAAACTCCGGGAGGAATGGCAGCAGCACCGTAAGTAAGTTCTGTGCCAAGCCTTTCCTCCAGCTCATTTTTAAGCTTTGTCACAAGCTGGACAGATTCATAGTAATTGACGATCACTCCATCCTGGATCGCATGGGATGGTGCGGAAATTCCGGCTATGGGACGGTTATTCCGGTCGACAACGGCAAGAACGGTATTGGCAGTACCAAGGTCGATGCCTGTCTTCAGACGACCGCGGAATTTTTTGCATTCACCTGTCTCTACAAGTTCTGCAAAATTGGATAAAGTTCTGTTTTTTAATTCCATTCAAAATACTCCATTTCTTTCAGACAGGGACAAAAAGAATTTTGCCCCTGATATGAATTTTAATAATTGCGGCCGGTAAAGATGGCAACGGATCTGGGCCGCATGCAAAAATCGTGTTCAATGCGTGGCTCCTGGCCTTTTTCGTAGAAATAACGGCCATTTCCGTCACCGAACGTGTTGACACAGAGATACCATGCACCGGGACGGGCAAGCTCCGGAAGTGTGACCGTTACGTCCTCCCAGTATGCGTTGATCACAATGTAGATCAGGTCATCGGTGCCTTTGCTCTTATCATAGCCTGCAAAGCTTACAGCGAAGGTGTGGGCATCTCTTGGAATGGTCACATCCCTTGCGTCAATGTTATGGGTGTGGATATTTTCCATACCGCATACAGCGTTGGGAAGCTTCCGGGAGATAACAGGGTGGTCTTTACGGAACCGGATCATAAATTTGAAAAATTCAAAAAGATCGTGATTTTTCTCCAGAAGCTTCCAGTTGATCCATGAGGTTTCGTTATCCTGACAGTAGGTATTGTTATTTCCGTGTTTTGTGTTTCCGAATTCATCACCTGCAAGGAACATCGGGGTTCCGCGGCTGGACATCAGTAGAGCACAGGCATTTCGTATCATGCGGAAGCGGAGGGAAAGCACTTCGGGGTTGGTGGAATCGCCCTCTTCTCCACAGTTCCAGCTGCGGTTATCGTTGGAACCGTCGGTGTTATTCCAGCCGTTTGCTTCGTTGTGTTTTTCATTGTAGGAATAAAGATCATACATGGTGAAGCCATCGTGGCAGGTAAGGAAATTGACACAGGAATTGTATCCTGCATAATTGTCATTATGATCAGAATAAAAGCCTCCGTACAGATCACCGGAACCGGAAATACTCCATGCAGCGTCCCAGGCATTCCAGAAATCTCCCTTCAGGAAGGAACGGAGGCAGTCACGGTAACGGCCATTCCATTCAGCCCATCTGCGGCTGGCAGGGAAAGAACCAACCTGATACAGCCCGCCGGCATCCCAGGCTTCTGCGATCAGTTTGACATTTCTAAGGACCGGATCGTAAGCAAGGAGTTCCAGAAGGGGCGGATTGTTAAGTGGAGAACCGTCCTCATGGCGTCCGAGAATGCTGGCAAGATCGAAGCGGAAGCCGTCCACACGGTAGTTGATGGTCCAGTAACGTAAGCATTCAAGGATCATCTGACGTACAATGGGATGGTTACAGTTCAGAGTATTTCCACATCCGCTGAAATTGTAGTAATTTCCCTCTGGAGTCAGCATATAATAAACCTTATTGTCAAAGCCCTTAAAGCAGAAGGTTTTTCCCAGCTCGTTTCCTTCGGCGGTATGATTGAATACAACATCAAGAATTACTTCGATGCCATTTTCGTGGAGCTCACGGATCAGCTCTTTCAGCTCAGTTCCCTCACAGTTATGCTCCGGCTTGGAAGCATAGCTGGTGTTTGGAGAAAAGAAGTTGACAGAATTGTATCCCCAGTATTCCAGAAGCCGTTTGCCATTTACAGTACGGGCATTCATATTCTCGTCGAACTCGAAGATCGGCATCAGCTCTACGGCGTTGATCCCCAGTTCTTTGAGGTAAGGGATTTTTTCACGAAGCCCGGCAAAAGTTCCCGGGTGTGTGACACCGGAAGAAGCGTCCTGTGTAAATCCGCGGACATGAAGTTCGTAGATGATCAGGTCACTGATCTTACGGGTGGACTGAGGCATGTCTTCCCAGTCGAAAGAATCGCGTACCACACGGGCGTGATAGCTTCCAATCTTCTGCTGTCCCCATTCGCGCTGACCGGCAACGGCTTTGGCATAAGGATCAAGAAGAACTTTTGTCTTATCGAAGATATGGCCTTTTTCCGGTTCATAAGGACCGTCGATGCGGTAGCCGTATTCCAGATCTTCGATGTCCAGTCCCATAACGACCATGGAATATACATCACCGATACGACAGGCATTGGGAAAAGGAAGAACTGCGAAAGGTTCCTCTTCTCCGGAGTGGAAAAGAAGAAGTTCGCAGGATGTACCGTGACGGGTATGTGCGGTAAAGTTGACTCCGTTGGAAAGAGGAGTAGCGCCATTTAATTCAAAAAAACCGGGACGTACAGGAAATCCCGCGATAATATCTGTGGGTCGGGATGTCAGTGTATTCTCAGAAAGCATAGTCTGATTCTGTGTTTTCATTTCCGGTATCCTCCTTGGTAGAATTTTTTACAAACAAAAAATATTATAACTGATTTTCAGAAAAAAGTACAGGCTGGGGTCTTATGAAGTTCGCAGGAGTTGACAGAGATTGCAGAAATATGGTAAAAACCTGTACAGAGATGAGGTGAAAAAGTGGAAGAAAAAAAAAGAGAAGAGTGGATGGCAGTTTTAAGAAAAAGCCGGCTCTGCAGAAATCTGGAAGAAACAGAGCTACTAAGCCTCATGGAGCGGGAAGGAACGGTACGGACTTATTCCAGAGGGAAGCGGATCTTTCAGGAAACAGACCGGCCGGATTCGGTTTATATGCTTCTTAGCGGAAGTGTGATCATTGCCAAAGAAACATTTTCCGGAAAAAGGATCCTTCTGGCTCAACTGGAAGATCCGGGTGCTCTGTTTGGGGAGGTTTATGCCTTTATGGGAAAATCTTCCTATGATATGTATGTGGAGACGCTGACGCAGACTTCTGTCCTGATCATGAGCAGCAGGATCTTTACGGACAGGGAAGAAAATAGTTTAAGCCGGAAACTGCGGGAAAATCTTCTTGAGGTTTTTGCCGGGAAGGCTTACAATATGAACCAGAAGCTTCGGATCCTGGGAAGTGGCAGTCTCCGTGAGAGGATCGTCCGTTTTCTTGTGGAATGCCAGGACAGTGAAGGGAAGATCCATATGAACCTGTCCAGAGAAGAGATGGCGGATCATTTAAACATCACCAGGCCGTCTCTTTCCAGAGAGCTGGGAAAGATGCAGGAAGAAGGAATCCTGGAACTTGACAGGCGTCAGATCCTTGTGAAAGATCAGGAAAAAATGGAGTTATATCTGTAAGGTAACATATGTTACCGAAGAATCTCCGGGATTTTTGTATGATGTCAGTGAAAACAAAAAAACATTTGCAGAAATATAAAAATCAGGGAGAGATGATATCATGATAAGAAAGATCGTACACATTGAGGAAGAGAAATGCAACGGCTGCGGTGCCTGTGCAGCTGCCTGCCACGAAGGGGCTATTGCCATGATAGATGGCAAGGCGAAACTGATCCGGGATGATTACTGTGACGGACTGGGAGACTGTCTTCCGGCCTGCCCTGTCGATGCGATCCGTATTATAGAGCGGGAAGCCGCAGATTATGATGCGGAGGCAGTGGAAAAAAGAATGAAGCTTAAGAAAACAGAGGTTTCGATGCCAGAAGGGATGCCACACGTGTGTCCCGGAAGTATGGCAAGAAGCCTGAAAAAGAAACAGGAACCGCCGGTGCAGGCAGAGAAGAAAGAAGTTCCCCGGAATATAGGAGAACAGATAAGCCGTCTTGCCCAGTGGCCGGTACAGATCAAACTGGTTCCTGTCAATGCACCATATTTTGAAAATGCACAGCTTCTGATCGCAGCGGACTGCACGGCCTACGCTTATGCAGATTTTCACGAGAAATTCATGAAAGATCATGTGACGCTGATCGGTTGCCCCAAACTGGATGAGGGAGATTACGCGGATAAGCTTACAGAGATCATACGGAATAATTCCATCCGGAGTATCCGTATTGTCCGTATGGAAGTTCCCTGCTGCGGAGGTATCGAAAATGCAGTGATCCGCGCTATGGAGCGCAGCGGAAAGATGATTCCATGGCAGGTAGTGACCATTGCCTGTGACGGCACGATCAGGGAGGAGCTGTAAGGAAAGGAATAAAAACAGCATGAGTGAAGAAACATTGGAGATTTCTTTTGATGAAATAGAGAAGGAACGGGAAAAATATCTCCTGGTAGATACCCGTGATAAAGTAACTGTGGAATATGGAATGATCCCGGGAGCGATTTCTGTTCCGGAGCAGGAACTGGAAGAACGGGCAGAAGAACTGAAAGGGGATAAGATTCCGGTTCTTTACTGTACCAGAGGACTTTTCAGCCAGGAAGGGGCAGGGATGCTCCGGGAAAAAGGAATTCCCGCACTGAGCCTGAAGGGTGGATATACAGGCTGGCTTTTCCAGCAGATGCGGAAAGAGTCCAATAAAGGGGACAGTGAAGAAGAGGAAAATGAAGCAATGGAACAGCGCCGGAAAGATATCGAGCTGAGTATCCGCAAGAAGTTCCACAAGCAGCTGTTTTCCAGATTCGCCAGAGGAATCAACGACTATGAACTGGTGAAGCCGGGAGACAAGATCGCGGTCTGTATTTCCGGTGGTAAGGATTCCATGCTGATGGCCAAACTGTTCCAGGAGTTGAAACGTCATAACAAGTTTCCTTTTGAATTGGTATTTCTTGTGATGGATCCGGGATATAATGAGGCCAACCGTGCGGTGATCGAACACAACGCCAAGCTTCTCGGAATCCCGATCACAGTATTTGAGACTGAGATTTTTGATGCAGTTTACAATGTGGAAAAATCTCCGTGTTATCTCTGCGCCCGTATGCGGAGAGGATATCTTTACAGCAAGGCAAAAGAACTTGGATGCAACAAGATCGCCCTTGGACATCACTATGATGATGTGATTGAGACCATCCTGATGGGAATGCTTTATGGAGCACAGGTACAGACCATGATGCCGAAACTCCACAGCACAAACTTCGAAGGGATGCAGCTGATCCGCCCTATGTATCTGATCCGGGAGGCAGATATCAAGCACTGGAGAGATTACAATGACCTGCATTTTATCCAGTGTGCCTGCAAGTTTACCGATACCTGTACTACCTGTCGTACAGATGGAACCAGTGTTTCCAAACGAATGGAGATCAAGAATCTTATTGCAGAGCTTAAGAAGGTAAATCCTCATATTGAAAGCAATATTTTCCGAAGTGTGGAAAATGTGAATCTTCATACAGTCATTGCCTATAAGAAAGATGGTGTGAAACATTCCTTCCTGGAAGGGTATGACGACTGAGAGATATAAATAATAAAAGCTGCCACCGGAGTTATGGGCCTGTTTGAGGCTTGCGGTTCCGATGGCAGTTTTTGCTTTTGGGTATATGAAATTATGGGGTAAATGTGTATTGTGAACATTTACGTGATCTATATGTTCTGCTTTGCAGCATGCTGGGCGCGGGCTTTTTCTCGCTGCCTGGTAAGGTCATAGTATTCATCAGAGACGATCCCACGGCTGGAAAGTGCTTCGTAAGTTTTCTGCTGTGCGGGGGTCATTTTCATTCCAATGGCGGAATTGACATCTGTCAGCACGCAGCCTGTTTTTTCTACCAGCCAGAAAAGAGCGGAATCATCTTCCGGGATCATTTTCCAGATTTCGTTTTCCGTATATGGTAAAAGGGCCATAAGGGTCTTCAAATGTCCGTCCTGGATTAGGCGGTAATCCCCATCCGGCATGATGATGCCGTCACCGTAGAGTTCTTTTTTCTTTTCCATTTCTTTCAGAAGTTCTTCTGTAAGTTTCATGATCGGCTCCTTGAGATTTGCTGCTTGGGGCAGCTTTTTTGTGCTGTTTTAACCGAATCAAGGAAGTCCCCTGCGGGGTTGCGAATATCCGTTTGACTACGAGTTAAAAAAATAACGAACAGCGCCTATATTGTATGAAGAGAAGATCAAAATGTCAATAGGTTAAAAAATATTTTTAGCTGTTTAACAAGAGTTACAATTGTGCAATATGGATATTTTTTCGGAATGATGCGTTAAATCTATGTAAAATTCGTCGTAAAACAGGGACTCCTGTGGTATAATAAGAATATTCAAAAAATTCGAGGAAGGACGATGCAGATGTTGAAAAACTGGAGCCCGGAACAGATTCCGGAAAAAGAGGATATCAAAGTGCGTTTAAGCGCTGCAAGAACCAGATTATATGAATTGCAGATGGCTCTGAAAGAGCATAAGATTCCGGTGATCGTGCTGTTTGAAGGCTGGGGAGCTTCCGGAAAAGGAAGTACCATAAGTAAGGTGATCAAGAATATCGATCCTCGTTTCTTCAAAGTTGCGACTATGTCAGCACCTACAGAGGAAGACCTTCGGAAACCATTTCTTTACCGATATTTCAGGGAAATCCCGGAAGCGGGCAAGTTTACATTCCTGGATTCAGGATGGATGGATCAGACCTGTCGTGAACGTATGGATAAAAAGCTGAAGGGTGACAATTATTCAAAACGGATTGACAGTATCCGGAGATTTGAACGTCAGCTGACGGATAATGGATATGTACTCCTGAAATTTTTTATGCAGATCGACCGGAAAGAACAGGAAAAACGTATGGGCATCCTTCTGGAAAGCAAGGATACCAGATGGAGAGTCAATGAATATGATCTCTGGCAGAATGATCATTATAAGAAGTGCAGAAAGATTTTCGACCAGTATATGCAGGATACCAATACATCTGCGGCTCCATGGTATATTGTCGATGCCGGTGACCGGAAGTGGGCAGAACTGCAGGTACTGGAAACCATGATCAGCAATATAGAGGTTGCCATGGAAAACAGCAAACATGCAGTGCCGATCCTGCAGAATGTTTTTCCTCTGGTGGAGATGCCCAGATTAAGCGAGATTCCTCTGGATGGAAAAGAAGTGGGGGATGAAGAGTACAAGGCAGAGCTTAAGGAACTGCAGGCAAAGCTTGGAAGTCTGCATAACCGTCTTTACCGAAAAAGAGTGCCTGTGATCATCACCTATGAAGGCTGGGATGCTGCCGGAAAGGGAGGAAATATCAAGAGGATCACGGAGGCTCTTGATCCCCGTGGATTTGAGGTACATCCTATCGCAAGTCCGGAGCCTCATGAAAAAGCCCGTCATTATCTGTGGCGTTTCTGGACAAGGCTTCCCAAGGATGGTCACATTGCCATCTTTGACCGGACGTGGTACGGAAGAGTGATGGTAGAACGTCTGGAGGGCTTCTGCAGCGAGAATGACTGGAGACGTGCCTACAATGAGATCAATGAATTTGAGAAGGAGCTTTCTGACTGGGGCGCTGTGATCGTGAAATTCTGGGTCCACATTGATAAGGACACCCAGCTTGCCAGGTTCAACGACCGCCAGAGCAATCCGGAAAAACAGTGGAAGATCACGGATGAGGACTGGAGAAACCGTGAAAAATGGGATCAGTATGAAACAGCAGTAGATGAGATGCTTCAGAAAACCAGCACTGCTTATGCACCATGGCACATTCTGGAATCCGTAGATAAGAAATATGCAAGGCTGAAGGCGCTTCGGATCGTGATCGAAGAAATTGAGAAAGCGCTGAAATAAGAGATAAAAGCTGCGGCAGGATAACAGATATTCTGCTGCAGCTTTTTGTCTGAAGAGAGATGAATCAATTCCGGAGATAGTTTCGCATACTGCGAAGAGCATGTTTTTCCAGTCGGCTGACCTGAGCCTGGGAGATACCAATCTCATCAGCTACCTCCATTTGGGTTTTTCCCTCGTAGAAGCGGAGATCGATAATGTGACGTTCACGCTCTCCAAGCCGGTTCATGGCATCTCGAAGAGAAATATCCTCCACCCAGTTTTCTTCCAGGTTCTTTTTATCACTGATCTGATCCATAACATATAGGGTATCTCCGCCTTCGGAATACACGGGCTCAAAAAGGCTTACCGGGCTCTGGATCGCATCCATGGCATAGACGATCATTTCCTTGTCGATACCGATCTCATCAGCGATTTCTGCAATGGTAGGCTCTTTGAGATGCTGCCGCATATAGTTTTCCCGGGTATAGATGGTTTTGTAAGCGATATCCCGCAGAGAACGGCTGACCCGTATGCTGTTGTTATCACGGAGATATCTTCGGATCTCTCCGATGATCATGGGAACTGCATAGGTGGAAAATTTTACCTGAAGAGTGGTGTCGAAATTATCGATCGCTTTGATCAGGCCGATGCAGCCGATCTGAAAAAGGTCATCCGGATTTTCACTGCTGTTCTGAAAACGCCGGATCACGCTTAAAACAAGCCGCAGATTGCCTTTGATGTACAATTCCCTGGCTTCTTCATCGCCAGCTTTGATTCTTTTAAAGAGCTCCGCCTTTTCTTCCTGATCGAGAACGGGAAGGGTTGAGGTATTTACTCCGCAGATTTCAACTTTATTCAGTGCCATCTTAGAATCCTCCTTGTCTTGTCAGTACATTAAGATGATTCTCAGAGGGCGGTTGAAATATACTTTTTCAGGGAAAATATAAAAAATAAAGGGCCTTGACAATAAGGAGGTATTTATTCTCCGGACAGCAGTTTTTCATTACGGAAATCAACAAGGATGATATCTTCGCCGATCTGGCGGATGCAGTCCCATGGAATGGAATATTCATTTTCTTTGGAAAAACACCAGCAAAATTTTCCCGGTTCCGGCATGATCAGGGCTTTCAGACGTGCGGTTTCACAGCAGAATTCCACATCAAGAGGGCAGCCAAGACTGCGGCAGGTATGGATATTGATCACTTCTTTTTGTTTCAGCTCACAGATGCGCATAAATTCATCACCTGGTATGATTTTATGGAAAATCTGTAAAATTTATGCAAGTCCGATTATTGACACATTATGTGCATTTATTTTATAATAAAAACAAATTTAGTAATGATTTACTGATCCGGAAAGGGGGAGAGTTCTGTGAGATGTCCGTTCTGTAACCAGGATAATACAAGAGTTGTAGATTCCAGACCTGTAGAGGATACCAATTCCATCCGCCGCCGCCGTCTCTGTGATGCCTGCGGAAAGCGTTTTACAACTTATGAGAAGGTGGAAACGATTCCGCTGACTGTGATCAAGAAGGATCAGAACCGGGAAAGCTATAAACGTTCCAAGATCCAGGATGGTGTTCTTCGTGCTTGCTATAAGCGCCCCATTCCCATTGAGAGAGTGGAAGAGATGATCGATTCCATAGAAGGAGATATTTTCCGGTCAGAAGACCGTGAGATCAGCAGTACCAAGATCGGAGAGATCGTTATGGAGCATCTGAAGGATCTGGATGCGGTGGCGTATGTACGATTTGCGTCTGTATACAGAGAGTTTAAAGATGTCAGTACCTTTATGGATGAGCTGAAGAAGCTGATCAATTAAGAGATTAAATGAATAGACTGCAAATGCAGGAGATTTCAGGCCGATTGTCAAAAGACAACCGGCCTTTTTTGAAACATGAATGTTCGATTTTTCAGAGATCGTAAAAGTGGATACAAAAAAACAGGAACCGCCTGGGAAAAATCCTCTGCGGTCCCTGCTATAAATATATATTAATGATTCAGGAAACTTAATTAAACAATACCCTGAGCTTTCATAGCGTCAACAACTTTTTCGAAGCCGGCGATGTTTGCACCTACAACATAGTTGTCTTCCATACCGTAACGTTTAGCAGCGTCATCAGCTTTGTGGAAGATATCGATCATGATGTGGTGGAGTTTCTCATCAACCTCTTCTCTTGTCCAGGAAAGTCTCATGGAGTTCTGGCTCATCTCAAGTGCAGATGTGGCAACACCGCCAGCGTTTGCGGCTTTACCAGGCATGAAGAGAACACCGTTCTCCTGAAGGTATGTTGTTGCATCAAGAGTAGTAGGCATGTTTGCACCTTCAACGACGTATTTGCAGCCATTTGCAACCAGTGTTTTAGCTCCGTCAAGACCAAGCTCGTTCTGAGTAGCACATGGAAGGTAGATATCACATTTGATATTCCAGATGCCAAGTCCCTCAGTGTAGGTAGCACCCTCAACACGGTCTGCATATTCTTTGATACGTCCACGTTTTACTTCTTTGATATCCTTTACGACGTCAAGGTTGATTCCGTTCGGATCGTAGACATATCCGTTGGAGTCGTTCATTGCAACAACCTTGGCACCAAGCTGAGTAGCTTTCTCAACAGCGTAAATAGCTACATTACCGGAACCTGTTACAACGATTGTTTTTCCTTCTACGGAATCATTGTGAGCTTTGGCGATCTCGTTGAGCATGTATACAACACCGTAACCGGTAGCCTCTGTACGGATCAGGGAACCTCCGAAGGAAAGACCCTTTCCTGTAAGGACACCCTCATAAAGGCCACGGATTCTCTTATACTGTCCGAAGAGATAACCGATCTCACGTCCGCCGACACCGATGTCACCAGCCGGAACATCTGTATCTGCGCCGATATATTTGCAAAGCTCTGTCATAAAGCTCTGGCAGAATGCCATAACCTCTCTGTCAGATTTACCCTTAGGATCGAAGTTGGAGCCACCTTTTCCACCGCCGATCGGAAGACCTGTAAGAGAGTTTTTAAAGGTCTGCTCAAAACCAAGGAATTTCAGGATACCCTGATTTACAGAAGGATGGAATCTTAAGCCGCCTTTGTATGGTCCGATGGCGCTGTTGAACTGAACACGATATCCCTTGTTAACCTGTACAGTTCCGTTATCATCGATCCACGGTACTTTGAAGGAGATGATCCTCTCTGGCTCTACAAGACGCTCAAGGATGGAAAGTTTACGATACTCTTCCTCATTTTTGTCAATTACGACTTTAAGGGAATCGAGAACTTCCTTAACTGCCTGATGGAATTCTGGCTCGCCAGGATTCTGTGCTACAACTCTTTCATAAACTTCTTCTGTGTAAGACATTGTTGTTTCCTCCTCATCACATATTAAATTGCGTTGAAAACTAAATTCGAGTGCTATTATACATTAACATGCTAAAAAAGGGAAGTGCTAAATTTGATTTTTTTAAATTTTTATTTCTTGCGTTGAAAGCCTAAATGTGAGATGATATAGAATAAATATTTTTTGACTATGAAATTAAAATGGTTAAATAATAGTGAAAATTAGAAGAGGAGTGGTTTTTATGAGAACATTCGGGAAATCATCAAAGCTTGACAACGTGCTGTACGATGTGCGCGGACCGGTTGTGGATGAGGCTGCCAGAATGGAAGAAGATGGAATGGAGATTCTGAAGCTGAATATTGGTAATCCGTATCCATTTGGGTTTTCAGCACCTCAGGAAGTGATCTTGGATATGCTGAGTAATGTTCGTACTTCCCAGGGATATTCCGATTCCAAGGGCATTTTTTCTGCAAGAAAAGCGATCATGCAGTATGCACAGCTTCGCGGGATCCCGGGAGTTACCATTAATGATATTTATACGGGAAATGGTGTCAGTGAACTGATCAACCTCTGTATGCAGGCGCTGCTTGATAACGGGGATGAGATCCTGATCCCGGCTCCGGATTATCCGCTGTGGACAGCTACTGCAACACTGGCAGGCGGAAATGTAGTTCATTATATCTGTGACGAACAGTCTGACTGGTATCCGGATATTGAGGATATCAAGAGCAAGATCACACCAAGGACCAAGGCGATCGTTATCATCAATCCCAATAACCCTACAGGTGCAGTATATCCGAAGGAGATCCTGGAACAGATTGCAGACATTGCAAGAGAAAATGAGCTGATCATCTTTTCTGATGAGATCTATGACCGTCTTGTTATGGATGGATATAAACATACATCGATTGCATCCCTTGCACCCGATGTGTTCTGTGTAACATTTTCAGGATTGTCCAAGTCTCATATGATCGCAGGTTTCCGCATCGGATGGATGATTTTAAGTGGTGCAAAAAGTAAGGCGAAGGGTTATATAGAGGGAATCAATATGCTCTCTTCCATGCGTCTCTGTTCAAATGTTCCGGCACAGTCCATTGTACAGACTGCACTTGGCGGATATCAGAGTGTCAATGAATATACGCAGCCGGGCGGACGTGTTTATGAGCAGAGAGACTTTGTTTACAAGGCACTGAATGATATTCCGGGAATTTCCGTTGTAAAACCACATGCGGCATTTTATATATTCCCGAAGATCGATACTGAGAAATTCAATATTTTCAATGATGAACAGTTTGCTTTGGATTTTCTTCATGAGAAACAGGTGCTTGTTGTTCCGGGCAAGGGATTCAACTGGAACCAGCCGGATCACTTCCGTATTGTTTATCTGCCGGATATCCGCCAGCTTGACAAGGCAATGAAGAAGATGAAAGAGTTCTTTGCTACATATAAGCAGGGCTGATCGCAGATAGACAAGAAGAGATTTGCGATCCGCATTCGCTGCCTGCTCATAACCGATAAACTGTAAAGCAGGTATTCGGTTATATTTTCGGCATAGACCGGAACCGAAAAAAATGTTATAATATATCTGAAATATCCCGGCCAGCTACGCCGGGATATACAAATAAGACCAGAATTGCTTGAGAGGGGAATGAGGAGGGACCGTTATCGAACAGCAATAAAACAGAAATCGAAAGGGGAAATAACTGATGAGCAAATTCAACATGAAAGTGACACCTGAGATTGAGAAACTTACCCAGATCTGTCGTGAGAATGACAAACTGGATCTGTCTTTATATGGCAAATACGATGTCAAGCGAGGCTTGCGTGACCTGAATGGAAAGGGTGTCCTTGCAGGACTGACCCAGATCTCCAATGTCCAGGCAACGAAGATCGTGGACGGAAAAGAGGTTCCCTGCGCAGGTAAGCTTTCTTATCGCGGGTATGACATTAAGGATCTGACAAATGGTTTTATCAATGACCGGCGCTTCGGTTTTGAGGAAGTAACCTATCTGCTTCTTTTCGGAAAGCTTCCGGATCAGGAAGAACTGAATGGATTTTCCGGGATTCTTGCGAACCAGCGTATGCTTCCGCGGAATTTTGTAAGGGATGTCATTATGAAGGCACCATCCAGAGATATTATGAACGCTCTGTCAAGAAGCGTGCTGACACTTTATTCCTACGACAAAGACCCGGATAATATTGAACTGGAGAATGTGCTCCGTCAGTGTATCAACCTGATCAGCGTTTTCCCGCTGTTATCTGTTTATGCATATCAGGCCTATAACCACTATGAGAAAGGCAAGAGTCTTTATATCCATCAGCCTAAAAAGGAGCTTTCCACAGCTGAGAATATCCTGCGTCTGTTAAGACCGGATAAGAAGTATACGGCACTGGAGGCAGAGATCCTTGATATTGCTCTGATCCTTCATATGGAGCATGGCGGTGGTAATAACTCTACTTTTACTACACATGTGGTTTCCTCTTCCGGGACAGATACGTATTCTGCGATCGCGGCAGCACTAGGTTCTCTGAAAGGCCCGAAACACGGCGGTGCCAACATCAAAGTCGTAAAAATGTTTAACGATATGCGTGAACACGTACATGACTACAGTGATGAAGAGGAGATCAGTGCATACCTTAAGAAGCTTCTTCATAAAGAGGCCTTTGATAAACGTGGACTGATCTATGGTATGGGACATGCGATCTATTCTGTTTCAGATCCACGTGCAGAAGTCTTTAAAGGCTATGTGGAACAGCTTGCAAGAGAAAAGGGCAGAATGAAGGATTATCAGCTGTATGCTGCAGTAGAGCGTCTTGCACCAAAGGTTATCGCAGAGGAGCGTAAGATCTATAAGGGTGTCAGTGCCAATGTGGATTTTTACAGCGGATTTGTTTACAGCATGCTGGATCTGCCGCTGGAGCTTTACACACCGATGTTTGCTATTGCACGTATCGTAGGCTGGAGCGCACATCGTATGGAAGAGCTTATCAATGTGGATAAGATCATCCGTCCCGCATATAAGAATGTCCTTCCGGAAGCAGAGTATATTCCTCTTTGCGAGCGATAGGAAAGGACTGAGGTGGAATAGATGTTCAGATGTTTTTTTCCGGATGAATATCTGGATTCTGCGTATGGGATCGATTATGAGAAGCTGTACAAAGAAGGATACAGAGGGTTGCTCTTCGATATCGATAATACTATTGTTCCCCACGGGGCACCGGCAGATGACCGGGCAAAGAAACTGTTTGAAAAGCTGAGGGCTCTCGGGTTTCGATACTGTTTTGTATCCAATAACCAGAAACCTCGTGTGGAGCCCTTTGCTAAAGCAGTAGAGGGGGATTTTATAGAAAATGCCCATAAACCGGCTGTGAAAAATTATAAAAAAGCCTGCCAGGTGATCGGAATCGATCTTGACAGGACGATCTTTATAGGAGATCAGTTGTTTACGGATATTTATGGAGCAAAGAGGGCGGGGATCCGGACGATCCTTGTGAAACCGATTCATCCAAAAGAGGAGATCCAGATCGTGCTGAAGCGTTATCTGGAAAAAATAGTATTACATTTTTACCAAAAAGAGGAGGGAAAGAATTCATGAACCATATTGTAATCATCGGCTTTATGGGTTCAGGAAAGACACGAGTTGGAAAGAGACTGGCGAAGGACCTGGGGCTTCCGTTTATTGACGTGGACAGACTGATCGTGAAAAAAATGAACATGTCAGTAAAGGAGGTATTTGAACGCTTTGGAGAAGCATTTTACCGTGCGCTGGAGACTATGGCAGTCAAGGAACTGTCCACAGACAGCGAACGGAAGGTAATCTCTGTAAGTGCGGGATTGCCTCTTCAGGAGCAGAACCAGAAATATCTCCAGAGTATGGGAACGATCATCTATCTGAAGGGATCTGCTGCAACGTTGATCAAACGTCTGGAAGGAAGTAACAATCCCACATTGGAAGGAACTGAGAATAAAGAAGAGAAGATCAAGAAACTTCTGAAACAGAGAGATCCAGTTTATGAGAAGTTTGCGGACATTAAAGTTGTCACAGGAGTGAAGCCTTTTGATGAGCTGATCGCAGAAATTGAAGAAAAATTGAAGGCTTAAACAAAAAAACAGTTGAAAAATGGCAAAAGGTATTATAGAATAATCCATAGCGAAAAAGAACCGCATATATTAAGGAGGAAATATTTATGATTTCAGCAGGTGATTTCAAAAATGGTATCACACTTGAAATTGATGGAAACGTATGTCAGATCGTTGAATTCCAGCATGTAAAACCAGGAAAAGGCGCAGCCTTTGTAAGAACAAAATACAAGAACATTATCACAGGCTCTGTAGTAGAGAAATCCTTCCGTCCTACAGAGAAATTCCCGGCAGCACGTATTGAGCGTGTAGATATGCAGTATCTGTATCAGGATGGTGGTTTATACTACTTCATGAATACAGAGACATATGATCAGGTTGGTCTTACAGAGGAGCAGGTTGGCGATTCTCTGAAATTTGTTAAGGATAATGAGATGGTTAAGGTTTGCTCTCATAACGGAGAGGTATTCGCAATCGAGCCACCTCTTTTTGTA
This sequence comes from Blautia sp. MB18-30, assembly GCF_023669475.1. NCBI lineage: Bacteria > Bacillati > Bacillota > Clostridia > Lachnospirales > Lachnospiraceae > Blautia > Blautia sp. MB18-30. The sequence goes on from NZ_JAMOYY010000002.1 coordinate 110,989, forward strand.
GAGCTTGAGGTTATTGAGACAGAGCCAGGATTCGCAGGAAATACAGCACAGGGTGCTACCAAACCGGCAACTGTTGAGACAGGTGCACAGGTTCAGGTTCCTCTGTTCGTAAACCAGGGCGACAAACTGAAGATCGATACAAGAACAGGTGAGTATCTCTCACGTGTATAATGCAGCAAAAAACCCGCGTAAGCGGGTTTTTTTGTGCCATAAAATTAAAAGATCATTTTGACAGTATTTAAAATACCAAAGTTTGAATGCATATTCCAGACTGTACAGGTAAGAAAAACTGTACAGTCTGGACTTTTTTTGAAATATCCTTGACACGAAAAATCATTCTGGTATAATTAAACCCAGTCAAAAAACTGACTAAGAAGTTCGTCTGTCCACCAGAGATGACCGGAAATGATCCTGTCACAGAAGTCTTTTAAGGGCTTGTACTGGTTTCGACGGGGGCTTTGAAGTTAGGGAAGCCATCCGCAGACTCCTGGACTGCGTACCAACCGGGAACTAAATATAAACGCAGACGAAAAGTTAGCGTTAGCAGCCTAAGCTGCTCGTCAGCCCCGTTGCACTCACACATCGGGAATCTGGCGTCGACCATGTGAGAAACCTTGCCGGGTAAGCTTTGCCCCGGTAGATGTATCATGAAGCTACTGAAGCAGTAAGCCTGTCGGTGGGCGTACTGCTGAGGGAATGTTAAATCAGCGACTGTGATGGGAGATGCCTTAAGGGATAGGCTTTCGGACAGGGGTTCGATTCCCCTCAGGTCCATTTATGGAACGTCCCGGAAAGACAGCATTTATGCGGCTTTCCGGGAATTTTTTTTACTTTCTTTATTACTCGTGGATATCAGGAAATTCTTCGCAGATATAGAAAGCGATGGTGATAGAATGAAAAAAACTCTGCTTAACAGAAAAAAGCAGAATAAGAAATCTGATTATTATGATTATAATCTGGTAGCTGTTATTGTACTGCTGGTGTGCTTTGGACTGGTCATGCTTTACAGCACCAGTTCATATATGGCAGAAGTGAATTATGGCAACGATATGTTTTATTTTAAGAAACAGGCACTGATCAGTGCAGCATGTCTGATCGGAGCGTTATTTATTTCAAAAATACTGGATTATCATATCCTTCTTCCTTTTACAACTGCGTTGTATGTGGCTTCGCTGATCCTTATGGGACTTGTGCGGACTCCGCTGGGACATTCCTCTCATGGTGCTACCAGATGGCTGTATATCGGACCGATCAACTTTCAGCCTGCCGAGCTGGCAAAGATCGCGGTTATTATCATGATGGCTTACATGATCGGAAAAATGGGACGAAAGGTGAAAACTTTAAAGAGCTGTATGATCCTGGGACTTCCGGGGGCAGGACTTGCGCTTGCGGCTTATATACTTACAGATAACCTGAGTACAGCCATGATCATTTTGGGAATAACAGTTGGAATGGTGTTTGTGGCACATCCGGATATGCGTCCGTTTATTGCTGTGGCAGCGGCAGGAGTGATCCTTATTGTGATCGGAGTACTTTTTCTGGTTGCGACGACCAAGAATAGTGACAGCTTCCGTGTTATGCGAGTACTTGTATGGCTTCAGCCTGAGAAATATTCCGATGAAGGCGGTTATCAGACGCTGCAGGCATTGTATGCCATTGGCTCCGGAGGGCTTTTTGGCCGCGGGCTTGGAAATAGTATCCAGAAGCTTGGAAGTGTTCCGGAAGCACAAAATGATATGATCTTTTCCATTATCTGTGAGGAGCTTGGAATTTTCGGAGGGATTTTTGTACTGATCCTGTTCGGATATCTTTTGTACAGGTTGTTTTTTATTGCGCAGAATGCACCGGATCTGTTTGGCTCACTGATCGTTACCGGGATTTTTATACATATTGCGCTGCAGGTGATCCTTAACATTGCCGTTGTACTGAATCTGATGCCCAATACAGGTGTCACCTTGCCCTTTATCAGTTACGGAGGAACGTCCATTGTGTTCCTGATGCTGGAGATGGCAATAGCTCTCAGCGTGGCCCGTCAGATAAAATTTCAAGAGTAAAATAGTTTTAAAATCAAAATATTTTTGCTCTGGAGCCATTTTTTGGGAAAATCCTCTTGACAACTGTTTTTGCAGACTATATACTTTGCTCAAAAAGAGGAAACAGATTCGATCTGTAACGATTAAAGGAGAGAATAAGACATGTTAGAAAAAATGAAAGAAATGCTTGCAGAGCAGTTAAATTGTGAGGCATCTACAATCACACCGGAGACATCTTTCAAGGATGATCTTGGTGCAGATTCTCTTGACCTGTTTGAACTGGTCATGGCTCTTGAGGATGAGTACAATGTTGAGATCCCGGCAGAGGAGCTTACAGATCTGAACACAGTTGGAGATGTGATCGATTATCTTAAGAACAAAGGCGTAGAAGCATAAGCAGAAATCTAGGATCCTCTGGGACGACAGTGTCTCAGAGGATTTTTTTTGTATATGCGAAGATACATGAGAGGGATGGCAGGGTATTCCGCCGGAAAACCTATGGACATTTTGAAGGATTTGGGTATATAATAGCACCTATAAAGAGAAACAACAAAAACGAGGAGAAAAGAAATGACAAAGATCAGAACAAGATTTGCACCGAGCCCTACAGGAAGAATGCATGTGGGTAATTTAAGAACAGCTCTTTATGCTTATTTGATCACAAAACATGAAGGCGGAGATTTTATCCTCCGTATTGAAGATACAGACCAGGAACGTTATGTGGAGGGAGCTGTAGATATCATCTACCGTACTCTTGAGAAAACAGGACTTCTCCATGATGAGGGACCGGACAAGGATGGCGGATTTGGCCCGTATGTACAGAGCGAGCGTCAGGCAACAGGCATGTATCTGAAATATGCCAAACAGCTTATTGAGCAGGGAGATGCATATTACTGCTTCTGCGGCAAGGAAGAACTGGAAAGCATGAAACGTACTGTTGCAGGTAAGGAGATCTCTATTTATGACAAGAGATGTCTCCATCTTTCCAAGGAAGAGGTTCAGCGCCGTCTGGATGCAGGTGAGCCGCATGTTATCCGCTTTAATATGCCAACAGAGGGAACCACTACATTCCATGATGTTATTTACGGAGATATCACCGTTAACAATGAGGAGATGGAGGATTTGATCCTGATCAAATCTGACGGTTATCCGACCTACAACTTCGCAAATGTAATTGATGATCACCTTATGGGAATCACACATGTTGTAAGAGGTAACGAATACCTTTCCTCTTCACCGAAGTATAATCGTATTTATGAGGCATTCGGATGGGAAATCCCGACCTATGTTCACTGTCCGCTGATCACAGACGAGACACATCAGAAGCTTTCCAAGAGATGTGGACATTCTTCCTATGAAGATCTGATCGATCAGGGATTTGTGACAGAGGCAGTGATTAACTATGTTGCACTCCTTGGATGGAGCCCGGCAGACAACCGTGAGATCTTTTCTCTTCCGGAGCTTGTGGAGGCATTTGATTATCATCATATCAACAAATCACCGGCAGTTTTTGACATTGCCAAGCTGAAATGGATGAATGGTGAGTATATCAAGAAGATGGATCCGGAGGCATTCTATGAGAGAGCACTTCCGTATCTGAAAGAAGTTCTGAAAAAAGACTTTGATCTTAAGAAGATCGCAGGAATGGTTCAGACCAGAATTGAAGTATTCCCGGATATTCCGGAGCTTGTAGATTTCTTTGAGGCAGTTCCGGAGTATGACAGTGCGATGTACCGTCACAAAAAGATGAAAACAACAGAGGAGACTTCTCTTGCAGTTCTCAAGGAAGTGCTTCCGGTACTGGAAGCGCAGGAGGATTATACCAATGATCCGCTGTATGCATCTTTAAGCGCTTTTGTAAAGGAGCACGGATATAAGAATGGTTATGTTATGTGGCCGCTTCGTACAGCAGTATCCGGCAAGCAGATGACACCGGCCGGTGCAACAGAGATCATGGAGATCATTGGCAAGGAAGAGACACTGAAACGTGTACATGCAGCAATCGAAAAGCTTGAAAATAAATAAGAGTGTGATCGATAATCCAGTTATGAAACGAAATCCATCTCAGAAAAGGGCGATCGCCCACCTGTCAGGACCTATGATGGTTCTGGCAGGCCCCGGTTCGGGGAAAACTTCCGTCATAGTAGAAAGAACAGCACATATGATCCAGGAAGGGAAGATACCGGCTTCCTCTGTTCTTGTTGTGACTTTTTCCAGGGCAGCAGCAGTGGAAATGAAAGAACGGTTTCTGAAATTTACCGGTGTTCAGCGAACCGGCGTTACTTTCGGGACTTTTCACGGAGTGTTTTACGGGATCCTCAAACAGGCTTATGGTCTGAATGGAGGAAATATCCTGTCAGAAGAAGAAAAATATGCGATCTTAAGAGAACTGGTGGTAAACTGTGCTGCAGAACAGTCCCAGGAAGGGGATTTTGTGGAAGATATTGCCAAGGAGATCAGTGTTGTAAAAGGTGGAAGGATCTCTCTGGAACATTATTATTCTTCCTGCTGCCCGGATGAAGTATTCCGACAGATTTTTCAGGGATATCGAAAAGTCCTGAATGAAAGAAGAAAACTTGACTTTGATGATATGCTGTTAAGCTGTTATGAACTTCTGAAAAAGCGAAAAGATATCCTATCTGCATGGCAGAAGAAGTTTCACTATATTCTGGTGGATGAGTTTCAGGATATCAATCATCTTCAGTATGATATCGTGAAGATGCTGGCAGCACCGGAGAACAATCTGTTTGTGGTGGGAGACGATGATCAGTCTATCTATCATTTCCGTGGCGCTCACCCGGAGATCATGCTGAATTTCCCGGAAGATTTTAAAAATGCGGAGACGGTGATCCTGAATATCAATTACCGGTGCAGTGGAAATATCTTGGATACAGCCATGAAGGTGATCGATCATAATGAAAACCGTTATGTGAAAAAACTTTCCACACCAAATGAACCGGGAGAGCCGGTGCAGATAAAAGAATTTCGAAATCCCAGAGACGAATATATGGCAGTTGCAGGCCTGCTGCGGAATCGGATGGAAGAAGGGGATAATATTGAAGATACAGCGCTGCTTTTCAGGACTAATCAGGAAGCCGAAGGACTGGTCGCTGCGTTGATGGAGTATGGGGTTCCTTTCACTATGAAGGAAAAACTGCCCAACCTGTTCCGACACTGGATCTGCCGGAATATGATCGCTTATTTGAAAATGGCAGAAGGAGACCGGAGCCGCAGTACATTTCTGGAGATCATGAACCGGCCAAACCGATACATAGCCAGAGACGCTCTGACAGAAAAAAACATTGATTTTAAAGCATTGGGAGAGTTTTACAAAGACAAGGACTGGATGTGTGACAGGATCACAACGATGGAGACACATCTTCGGATCTTAAAGACTATGGCCCCTTATGCAGCCATTAATTTTATCCGGAATGGCATGGGATACGAAGAATACTTGCAGGAATATGCAAGGTATCGTAAAATAAAACCGGAAGAGCTTATGGAAACCCTGAACCGGATCCATGAAAGTGCCAGAGGAATGAAAACATTGGAAGAATGGATGGCCTATATGGACGAGTATACCAGAAAGCTGGAAGAACAGGCGAAGAAACAGGATGTGAAACGGGAAGGAGTGGTGATATCCACTCTTCATGCGGTCAAAGGTCTGGAATATGACAATGTATATATCATGAATGTAAATGAAGGCAGCATGCCTTATCGGAAGGCAGTCCTGGAGGCACATCTGGAGGAAGAACGGAGGCTTTTCTACGTTGGTATGACACGGGCAAAGAAGAAACTCTGCCTGTATTATGTAAGACAGCAGTATGAGAAGGAACGGGAACCGTCCCGTTTTCTTGAGGAGGCCGGATTATGAATGGGATTATTTATTATACGAAGATCAGAGATGAATATAACAGCAAGAACATGGAGCATATGATCGGGGAAAAGCTTCTGGAAATCGGACTTGAGCGGGAATTTGGACGGAAGCTTGCTTTTGAGCCTCGGTCAAAGGGGGAACATGGGAAACCGTTTTTTACCCTGCTTCCAAGAATTCATTATAATATCACACATTCCGGAAAATATGTGATGTGTCTGTTTGCCGGAGAAGAGGTGGGCATTGATGTGCAGATCCACAAGAAGGTAAATTACGAACGGCTCCTTGAAAGAATGGTGCCGGCAGATATGATACGGGAAATCCTGGATGCAGATGATATGGAGAAAGCCTTTTTTGCCCAGTGGGTTTTGAGAGAGGCATATATCAAATGGACCGGAGAGGGACTGTCCAGGGATCTGCGTACGATTTCCATGGATAAGGGAAATTACATAATGCTGGAGCTGGAACCGGGATACAGTGGTGCGATCTGGTCCAGAGACAGCCTGGAATTACGATTTGAATACGAAGACATCATTTTGAGATAGCAAATAGAGACGATGAAATGAACAAAGAGATGAAACACAGCTTCAGGATTTTCATTCTGAAGATCCTGGCAGTTGTTTTTGTGCTGTGCATATGTTATTTTTTATATGCATTTGTTTACCGTGCAAAAACTGAGCTGCCCACAAAAGCTGTGGTGACAAACCGAGGTGCTGCAGTGTATACACTGCGGGGACAGAAACAGATGCTTTCCCAGAAAGAGGATTTTTCTTATTTTGCCTTTGATGGGAGAGAAAAAGAGAAGGAATATGGAACATATGTCATTCCCGGGCTGAAGAATACCAGGACGCTGCTCACAAAAAAAGGTGCCACTCCTGCCATGTGTACATCCATGACGCCTCAGGGACTGGCGGTTACAGAGGATTATGTGCTGGTCAGCGCTTACTGCAGCACACAGAAACATAATTCGGTCATTTATGTGATCGATAAGGAAAAGCATAATTTTATTAAAGAAGTGATACTGCCTGGACAGCCTCATGTGGGAGGACTTGCCTATGACCCGGAGCATAAGTTATTATGGTATTCCTCCAATATCAACGGGATCGCACAGGCAGTGAGTATAAAGATGGATACAATAGAAGCCTACGATTATGATGACAGCCATCTGCCGGTGGATACTTTCCAGATAGTCAGTCTTTATGGGATCGTGAGAGATTCTTTTATGACCTTTTATGAGGGGTGTCTGTATGTAGGCTGCTTTGAAAAATATAACGAAAGTGTAATTGCACGATACGGAGTTGACGAAGAGGGAAAACTGATCAATACCATGGACGAGAAACTGGGCATGGATTTTGAAATGGCAGTTCCGTTGGATTATTCCACCATATCGGAGCAGGTTCAGGGAATTGCTTTTTATAATGATAAGCTTTTGATCTCTCATTCTTTTGGAATCCTGCCATCCAGGCTGGTATTTTATGAACAATCCGATAAGCGTTTGTATGTAAACGAGAATTCTGCCAGAACTTATCGTTTTCCGGAACGACTGGAACAGATCGTGGTGGAGGGTGACAGTCTTTATGTGATGTTTGAATCCTGTGCCTATGCATACCGTGCGTCCTCCGTAAATATTGTGGATCGGGTCCTGAAGCTGAATCTTTCGAAGATGGAGACCTATGACGAAGAAGAAAGTCTTTTTTTTCTGTCGGAATAAAGAAAAAACGAGAGAGCATCAAAAAAGACAACAGGTACTAAATCCGGCATGTCCGCAATATATTTAAGTGTAAGAGGTGAAAACATGGACGCAAACCAGATCCAGAACCTGTTTGCCAGTAATGTCCGCCAGCTTCTGGTGGATGCAGACCTTGATTATGATAAATTATATGAGATACGTCTCCGCGTAGGAAGACCTCTGTTCCTCACTTATGATGGGGGAGAATGTTTCCTCCGGCAAAAAGATACAGAACCTTATCTGGTTACGCGGGAAGATCTTAAGGAAACACTGGAGTATGTCAGCGGTTATTCCCTGTATGCTTATGAAGATGAGATTCGCCAGGGGTTTTTGAGTGTACAGGGTGGGCACCGTGTAGGAGTTACCGGAAAGGTGATCCTGGACGGAAACCGTATCCGTGGGATGAAATATATTTCCTGCATCAATGTCCGTCTGGCACATGAGATCCAGGGATGTGCAGAAGAAGTGCTGCCATATATCCAGACAAGAGAGCAGATCATGCATACCTTGATCGTCTCTCCGCCCAGATGTGGGAAGACCACGCTTCTTCGGGATATCATCCGGCAGATGAGTAATGGATGGGGAAATATTTCCGGTGTTACGGTAGGAGTAGTCGATGAGCGCAGTGAGCTGGCCGGATGCTATCAGGGGATCCCTCAGAATGACCTTGGAATGCGTACGGATATCCTGGACGGCTGTCCGAAAGCAGAAGGGATGCAGATGCTGATCCGGTCAATGTCGCCGGTTGTGGTTGCTGTGGATGAACTTGGAAAAGAAGAAGATTTCAAGGCTGTGGAATCAGTTATCCACTGTGGATGTCGTCTGATCGCAACTGCACATGGAGCTTCCATGGAAGAAACATTATCCCAGCCGTTTTTCCGGAAATTGTGGGAAGCGCGGGTTTTCCAGAGATATATTTTTCTGGGAAAGCATGAACGTGCAGGAATCGTGGAAGGAATCTATGATGAAAATGGGAAATGCCTATGTACCGGATTGTAGGATGTATTCTGGTAGTGGTTGCAGGAGCCGGAATGGGATTTTCCGGAAGTATGAGACTTTCGGAGCAGATCCGTATACTGGAAAAACTGCTTCAGATGGTGATCTGCCTGAAAGGCGAGATCCGCTGCGGGAATGCATCACTGCCGGATGCTTTTTATGGAGCAGCAGGAAGAATGAATGGAAAATACAGAGAGTTTCTCATCAGTGCCGCGGACAGGATGAAAGCGGGAACAGGAGAAAAACTTTCACAGATATGCAGGGAATGTGCGGAAAGCGCCCTGAAAAAAAGCTGCCTTACCCATGGGGAAAAGGACGCTTTTTTTTCTTTCGGAGAATATCTGGGCTATATGGATCTGGAAATGCAGATGCGACAGCTTTCCCTGTATGAAAATAATCTGGAAGCAGAGATATTGAAGCGGAAAGCGGAGGTTTCCGGAAAGAAAAAACTGTACCAGGGAATTGGGATTCTTGGAGGCCTGCTGCTTGCGGTTCTCCTGGTATAGTATTGTTTATCAGACAGTAGTAAGAAGGACAGGCTTTCAGAAGAAAAGGAGGGATCATTTGGAGGTCAGTATCATATTTAAGATCGGTGCAGTAGGGATCCTGGTCTCTGTTCTTTCTCAGATCCTGAAACATAGCGGAAGGGAGGAACAGGCTTTTCTGGTGAGTTTTTCAGGACTTCTTTTAGTACTGTTCTGGATCGTGCCGTATATTTATGAACTTTTTAAAAATATCCAGCAGCTTTTTGTACTGTAGGGGAGGGAAAGAACCGTGGATATTCTGAAGATTTCTGTTCTGGGAGCGGCAGGGGTTCTTCTGGGGATTCTTCTGAAAGACCGCGCACCGGAGTATGTAAGCCTTGTTACGATGGGAATAGGTCTTGTGATACTGGGATTAGCGGTAGGGAAGATCAGCTATCTGTTCCAGTCCCTGGAGAGACTGAAACAGAGTCTCCCGATTGATGGAAGCTATATCACTACTTTGCTGAAGATGATCGGGATCACCTATATCGGACAATTTTCATCCGGTATATGCAGAGATGCAGGATATTCCTCCACTGGTGCACAGATCGAACTGTTCTGCCGGTTATCTGTAATGGTTTTAAGTATGCCGGTTCTTCTGGCACTGCTGGATACTATACAGGGATTTCTTGCATGAAAAGATATTGGTCAGAGATTTGTGCAGCCCTGTTTCTGGCTGTAGTTATAAACTGTTTTGGCGGTGTGATCGTTTATGCTTCTTCGGCGGAACAACAGATCACAGATCAGATGGAGCTTACCAACCTGCAGTCCATGGTAGATGAGATGCTTGGAGAAAAAACATTTTCTGTTACAGAAGCGTTTCACAGACTGTTGTCAGGGGAAGAGGTGCTTTCGGAGGAGAGTGTGCGGGAATTTTTGCACAGTCTCCTTTTTTATGGCATTGAAAGAGAAAAAGAGCTGATCGTGAAGTTACTGCTTCTGCTGTTGTTCGCTGCCGTTTTTTCCGGGTTTGCCGGTGCCTTTGATAACGGGCAGGTGGGAGAGATCAGTTTTTATGTGGTGTATCTTCTTGTTTTTACTCTTCTGATGAACAGTTTTTCCGGTTTGAGTGCATCACTGCTTTCAATACTTGCGTGGATCACGGAGTTTATGAAGGAACTCTCACCGGTGTATTTTATGGCAGTGGCAGCAGCGTCAGGTGCATCCAGTGCAGCTGCTTTTTATCAGGGAGTACTGCTTCTGGTGTGGCTTTTTCAATGGATCCTGGAACGAGTACTGCTTCCCGGAGTGAGTTTATATATTCTTCTGAGATTTGTAAATCATCTTTCCAGGGAAGAAATGCTGGGAAAAATGGCTGAGCTGATCGAGACGGTGATCTCCTGGGGGCTTCGGACATTACTTGGAGTGGCAGCAGGACTGCAGGTGGTGCGTGGGCTTGTAGCTCCGGTAATGGATTCTCTGAAGCGGAGTGCTGTGGGAAAAACTGCCGGTGCTCTTCCTGGGATCGGGAGCGCGGTAAATGCAGTTACGGAACTGGTCCTTACCACAGCTGTTCTTGTAAGAAACAGTCTGGGCATTGCGCTTTTACTGGTGATCCTGGCGGTGGGGGCGGGGCCATTGGTCCGATATGGACTTTTGTCACTGACCTATCGCTTTCTGGCGGCTGCGGCGCAGCCTGTATCAGACAAACGGCTGGTAGAAGCCTTTGGTACCATGGCAGAGGGATGTGCACTTCTGATGAGAATCCTGTTTACTGCGGAAATTTTATGTATGCTTACATTTCTGATCCTGATGGCAGGAGGAGGCTTGGGATGAGAACAGAACTTTATCAGTGGATGAAAAGCCTGGCTTTTTTTCATGTACTTACTACAGCACTTCTGCATATTCTGCCTGATAAGCGTTATGAGCAGTATATACGGCTGTTTATGGGGCTTCTGTTGGTGCTTTTGATCTGTACACCTATATTTGCCGTAGTGGGAAAAAGTGAAGAACTTCTGTCCGGATTCAGCAATAATTATGGGAGAGAAGAACAGGTACGTATGGAGACAGAAGCAGAAGGAATAAGGGAAACATTTCTTAAAGGAGCATATGAACAGGAGTTGAAGGATCAGGTTCAGGGTATCCTCAGGAAAGAAGGGGTTTTTTCGGCAAAAACAGAAGTAGATCTGGAGAAAGAGCTTCAGCTGACCATAACACTTTATGGAACAGTCACAGAAAAACAGAGGGAGGCGGTGAAAAATGAGCTCGAAAGAATCTGCGGACTCAGGAAAGGACAGTATCAGATCCTGGCTTCTGAGGATGGGATGGAAGGAGTGGGGAGTTTTCCTTCTTCTGGGAATCCTTCTTCTGGTGGCAGGACTTCCGGTAACCCGAAAGAACAGTAAAACAGCAGAGGATCAGAATGCGGAGAAAACCCGCCTGGAGAGCCGCCTTGAGGAACTGCTTTCCAATGTGGAAGGAGTCGGAGAAGTGGAAGTGATCATTATGACCGGGGATGAGGGAAATACGGAAAACTTTTCCATAAGCAGCAAAAATGAAGTTACCGGTGTACTGGTGGCGGCCCAGGGAGCAGGCAGCGCAGTGACAGTCCAGAATATTCAGCAGGCAATTATGGCATTATTTCAGATCGACGCTAATAAAATTAGATTAAAGAAAATGTCTTTGCGAAATCCCTTGTAAAATGCGGAAAAGCTAGTAAAATCAAGGCTTTGCGGACTTTTGTTAGAGCGATTAAGACAGTTTAAAAAAGATAAAAATAGGAACGGTTAGTCACAGTTAGTCACAAACGGAACTTTTATCTTTTCAATCTCTGCCCGGAGTTCTTCCAGGGTTCTGTGACCGTACACAGCGTTGGTGACGTCATTCCCAAATGAGTGCCCCAACATCCTCTTCCGGTCGTTCTCCCGTACGCCGTATTTTTCGCATAGGGCAGAAAAGGTGTGTCGACAATCATGCGGCGTGTGCTTCGGGTTGCCGGTTATTTTCAAGCGTTCCAGTGTAGGGTAGAACAGAGCGTTTCGGTGCTGCGTCTGGGAATAGATGCAGAGTTTACCGTTTTGCGTCAGGACCTTGTTCTTTGCAAACTCATATATGGCCGGATGGATTGGAACGATCCTGTCTTTTCCGGCTGCGGTCTTGATTCCGCCCTGGAAATATCTTTCTTCAAGATTTGTCGTAAGCTTCAGGACCTCGCCAATTCGCCAGCCGGAGTAGCACATGATCAGAATGAGCTGTACTTCTGGATCATCGGTGTTATTCCAGAGAATTTGCAATTCCTCATCCGAAAAAGGTGTGCCATGCTCCGTATCATCATTTGCGTTAACTTTTACATATAAAGCCTTGTTTTCCGACACAATTTCTGAATAAATGGCATACTTATACATCTGTTTAAAGAGGGTTAATATAATTGCTTTGCTTTGCTTCTTAAGAGTGCATTTGTCTATTACGTCTTGCAAGTCGGGGGCTTTTAAATTTTCAAATGTGCGATTGTGCAATGCTTTACAGTTTGAGTAAGCTGTTTTGTATGATTCCATCGAACTATAAGACGCTTTTGTTCCGCCTGGAAATTTCCATGCGTAGAATTGCTCATATACCTCTGAGAACGTCAATTTGTGCGTTTCCGGGTGCTTTTCCTCTGTACCCTTGAATGTATTGTAGTCCGACAAGATACGGCCTATAAGGGCATCTGCGTCCGTTGTAGGGGCAATCTCAAGCTCTTTTTCCATGCCTGGCTTGTACGTCCCGGCTTTGTAAGCTGTCAGGACTGCAAATCCTTTCAGATAGTCGTCAACGTAGCAGATCGCAGGTGGACGGATCGCTTTTCCTGTTGCGTCCAGTGTTGCCGGTGGGTGCACTGCATAGCAGTTTCTTCGACCCTTGCCGAGATAGCGGATAGAGCCGAAACTGTTTGGCAATTTCGGATATTTCTTTCTTTTTGCCATGATTTTCCTCCTTGTATAAAAACAGCCCCTGCCGTTAAGCAGGAGCTAGTCTGGTTTACTCAATCTCGTCAATGTCAAAAGAATATCCAAGGACTTCTCCAACATCTGTGCATTTTCCTTTTAATGTTACTTTATCGCCTTTGGTAAGAGATGCTACCTTTGATTTTTGCTCGTCATTTTTGATATTGCACTGTACGCCAATGATTTCAAAATCGCCATCTGCCGTAAGATTTATGTATTCACCAGAAGCATCAATATTAGTAAGTTTTCCGGTGATCTCAAGATATTTACCTTTGTATTTATCAGATGCACCCATGGCGTTGCTATCAAGATCGGACATCATATCATTAACGGAAACAGCAGTATACTCGATCGGCGCAGCTTCTTCTTTTGATTTAGCAGCAGTTTCTTTCTTTTCTGAAGAAGTAGCGGTTGCTGCGCTTTTATCTGATTCTGAATCACTTTCGCCAGCTACAGCTCCGATGATAGCTCCGACAAGGATTATCAGTACAACCCATTTAAGCTTTCCGCCTTTTAATTTCTTCCGGCACTGCGGACACACTTTAGCGTCTGCCGGAATCTCTGTTTTGCAATATTTGCACTTTTTGGTCTTTTCCATAGAAAATCCTCCTCATATGGTTTATTTTATCTGATTGTACCACAGCACAAAACAAAATAAAACATAATAATTTATAACAACTTGACAGATTTCGACAAAAATAATACTTGACTTCTAAATGACTTCATGCTATATTGAACATAAGAAGTCAATACGACTTCACAAAAAGAAAGGAGAAACCAATGAGTATCAAAACATTTACGTTAAGACTCACAGAGGAACAAATTGATTTTGTTGGTGAAAAGGCAAAGGAAATGGGGGTGAGCAAAAACGACTATATCCGAAGATTAATTGATGGAGACATTCGTGCAGATAAGGAAGATAGAATTTTGCAGGAAATTATCGAAATCAAGAATATGCTTGAAAAGAGCATGAAATAAGAAAATGGTGCCTGCATAAAAGCGGGCACCTAACCAATTACAATAATTTATATACTTAGAGTAAATTGACATTTATTTATCATTACAATAAAATGGAATTTACGACAGAAAGGAAAACTATGGGTAGACCTAAAAAAGAGATTACAAAAAACACATACTTCCAAATCAGAATGAAACAGGAAATTTATGATTTGCTTGTTACCACAGCGCACAAACATGGCGTATCTAAAGCCGAAATTGTGCGCCGTGGAATTGTCGAACAAGCAAAACTTACCAAGGCATAGACCCAATATGCCATTATGGAAAGTTGTGTTATTTTATACATTGCTTTTCGGAAGCGTGTACATGATAACACACTTTCTGTAAAAAATCAATATTTTTTTATAGAAAGGATAAAAAATTATGAACGAAATTATTGAAAAGACAAATATTATCACATCTATGGAAGTGGCTGAAATGATTGGAAAAGACCACAGCAAATTACTTAGAGACATCAGAAATTATGCTGCACAATTATCCGAAGCCAAAATTGGATTGGGCGACTTTTTCACAGAAAACACATATCTTGACACAAATAATCAAAGCAGACCTTGTTTTGATGTTACAAAGAAAGGCTGTGAATTTATCGCAAATAAGCTGACAGGTGCTAAAGGTGCCGTTTTTACAGCTAGATATATCAACCGTTTTCACGACATGGAGGACGCAATCGAGAATCCTCTTTCTGGCATTTCCAAGGAATTACAGGCTGTTATCGTAGTAGACAAGAGAGTAACCCAGGTTGAGAAGAAAGTGGATATTGTCCGGCAGGAACTTGAACGCCTGGAATTTGATTTGCCAATTCTCCCGATCGAAGCTGATCGTATCACGGAAGCAGTCCGCAAGCGTGGCGTGGATATCCTAGGTGGAAAAGGCTCGAACGCATACCAAGACAGGTCAATGAGGCAGCGAGTATACAGTAACATCTATGCAGACTTAAAAGCGAACTTCCGTGTGCGCTCCTACAAGTCAATCAAGCGAAACCAGTGTGACTCTGCCTTGAACGTGATCGCACGATATGACGCACCCCTGTATCTCCAGGACGAAATCTATATGATAAACGGACAGCGCTCAATCTGGGACGACTGAACGAAAAAAGTAGAATTTTCTCGATTTTCGTCAAATACAGCATTAATGTAAGAAAATTTGTGCAAGATTGAGATATTGTATAATTGTTATATTGAGATATAATATAAACTAATTTGGGAGGAATTTTATGAAAGGAATAAAAAAGCTGGTTATATTTTTTCTGTTCGGAATAATGCTCACATTTTCTGTGCATGCGCCGCTATGTGAGAGTATTGATCCAACAGATTCCGAAGTGATTATTAAGACAAGTGCCAACAATCAATATGTGATACATAATTATACACAGGCGGTTGTATCTGAAGCAGAGCAGCAGTCATTTGTTGTGAAGAAAAGCAACAATATTTCTGCGGAATGTACATGTCATTTCTTTTTCAATCGTTCAAGACAAATGGAGGGAACACTTTTTAAGCAGAGGGCAAGAAGTATGATCCAGTCCGTTCTATATCGCTGAGAAGAGGGTATAATGGAATAAAAGAGAACAAATGTTCTTGCTTGCGTGATATTGGAGGGACGGAAAATGGATTACAAAAAGGAAATTATTGAGATGGTTGAAAAATGCACGAATAATCATTGGATAGAAGTGATTTATATATTTGTGAAAAGGCTAATCGGATAACATTAAAAAAGACAAGGGTTTGCGCATTGCCCTTGTCTTTCTTTTTACTTATTAGAAATCATGTCAATAAGTTTTTCTAAATTGTCCCATCCCTCATCATCCAATCTGGCTAATGCAGACACGAGACGGTGTCGGAAAGAATCTTCTCCAGATTTCATTACGTCTGCAAGCATGGCAGAAATTTGTTTGTCTTTAATTCCGGGTACAAACATATTTCCTTTTCCTGTTCTGAGCCATTCTTCACTCACTCCAAACTCTCTGCATATAGATTTGATAACAGCATCTGTTGGATTTCTTAAACCAGTTTCATAATTAGTAATGGTATTTCCCTTTACTCCAATTATGTCTCCAAATGCTGTCTGAGTGAGATTCTGGGATTTGCGCACTTGTTTGATTCTGTCTTTCACTTTTCCTCACCTCCAATGATAATATATCATAAAAAACTCACAAAGTCAATATTTAGCGTTGACATATAACTCACATCGTGATATTATAAACTCACAAAGCAAGGAGGTGAAAACAACGAGCCAAATAAAAAAGTTTTTCCACTGGTATTTTTTCGAGCCAAGGAAAACGTTGCTGGAATGGTTTATCGGAAAATTCCCAAACTTTCCATTATATGTATCAATAGTGTCTTTACTGTTGATAATATTTCGTCCAGAAGTGGAATCTTGTATACGTCATATCCAGCAAATAGGGCAACGGTTGATATTGCTGCTGGGATTATAAATCTAACTCGTTCTTTACGCTTGATTCGAAAGTACATTTTGCAATTTCGGTTCACGGTATAAACTCCGTGATCTCGATCAAGCAGACCTAGGCGGTTCAGATAGTCTAGTGTCTGGTATCTAAAGAAACGATTAGATTTGATAATCGGCAACAAGTGGAGAGTTATTCGCTCACTAAAGGATAACTCAATGTTAGAAAAGTCAATATTTTTCATTTTAATCTCCTCTCATAGGAGAGTATATCACAAGAAAAGAGGTGAGTATATGTCTGAAAAAGAAAAAAGAATCATTGAAAAGCTGAAAGAAGCGATTCCTAATATGTCAGAGTTTGACAAGGGATACATTCTTGGTAAGACGGAAAGTTTTTCTGAGAATAAGCCAGATGATTCTGGTAAGGAACAGAAAGAAAGTTCTTAACTTGGAGGTGAAAACAAATTGAAAAACAGAATCGCATTCTGGATTCTTTGTTTTGTGCTTTCGGCTACCTGCGGAGCACTTGGAAGCCTACTCGCACAGTGGATGCTAAAGTAACATCTGAGTGATTACAGTAGCCAGGAATCCAGTAAATCCGCCAATAACAGCGCTAAATAAAGCTACTCGGAAATCATGCCGCCATTGCTGTTTCCGTAATTCTTTTTCTTTAGCTTCTTTTATTTGCTGTTCAAGCACGCTGTGCGGAACTATGGAGCCGTTTGCCATATTCGGTTTCATATTATTATCACCTCCCATCTATAGGGAGTATATCACAAGAAAGGAGCATGAAATGAGCGAAGTTGATACTTACATCAAAGAAAATGCAGAAGTTCATCAGTTCGCCGCAGAGGTAGCGAGAATCATATCAGGCATTCCACAGATGCCAGAGTTCTCATCAGAGAGTATGAGCGTATCTGATGCAAGCAAGCTGATCGGACTTCCTGTAACATCAATCCGAGCAGGAATTGTATACGGATGGCTGCCGATCGGGACTGCTATCCAGAATAACAAGCCAGCAAAAAGCCTTTCCGGTGGCAGGATCACATACATCATAAGCCCCAGAAAAGTCTATGAAGTAACTGGTCATGTCTGGAAAGGCAAGGCTGCTCTTAATAAGTAGGTGCCCCGGAGGGAGCTGAAACCTCCACCCCGGAGCTTTGCACCCACTAAAGCACATTAGTGGATACAGGTTAATTATAAGCCTCTATCTGCTAATTGTAAAGACAAATAAGGAGAAATTAGCACGATATGAGTGAAATTAAAAACGAAAATCAGCCAACATGGGCTGACATCGAAGTAGCACTTGCTACTGAAATTGTCGAAGAAAGTAAAAAAAAGTCAAAAAGATGGTTCACGGTATGGATTGTGACAGCCGCCGCACTTGTGGCGAGCAACCTTGCGTGGATCATAGGAGGTATCAGTGAATAACTTGAAAAATATCATCTGTGCCGCACTGATCGGGAGCTTTTCCACGTTCCTTCCGTTCTGGCAATGGGGCGGATCGGGCAGACAGCTTTTTGCGGCGGTGATGAATACAATAATCGTATATGGAATTCTCTGGGATATTGATACGACAGAGGGAAAGGAGAATGAAAATGTATAAGAAAGAGATTGACGAAATTTACGAACTCTGTAAAAGAGTTGCAAATGAAGTTCCGACAGCAAGCGCCTCGTTCAATTATTCGATTTATGGCATGAGTGTATGTGGACTTAAAAGGAAGGAAGATGTCAGTCTTCCCGAAGGAAAATTTAAATGGGATTTGTATCAGAGTGTATCTTTTGATCCGTTTTACGAAAAAGAAAGTCGTGAAAGTCTCAATAAAATCAAAGCTTTCTTGCTGGAACTTCTGATAGATGGGGGGTGCCCGTTAAATGCTGAATCAGACAGAGCTGAAGCTCCTGCCGACAATGGAGCTGACAGCGACAGTGAACGAACTTCTGGAGGAGCTGAGCAGACGGAAGCAGTACATTCTTGACTGGGAAAATCCGGACATGTATCTGAATCATCTTGAGTATCATTGCGCTGGTGGAATCTTTCCAAGCGGCGAGCAGAATCCGGCGAGAGGAGATGGATCTGACAATGTTTACTGTTTCTTTAGCGAGGTGAGAAAAGATGCAGGAGAGAATTGATGAAATCCTTGCCCTGATAGACGAGCAACTTTCCCTTGTAGCTGATAACTACATCGAGAGTTCATACAAGGCGAGGACGCTGGCGAGCTACGTACAAGCTCTGAATGGGCTTTTAACGGCTCAGAAATCGTATAAGGAAAATATCGGTGAGTGAATTTGAAATCCGTATTCCGGCAAGGAAGAAGCAGCCGGCAACCGATAAGGACAATCCGGTTGTGAAAGTTTCACCAGGCGCATACAACGCACTGGTTGAAATCTATAATGAATCAACTTTATCCATGAAAGATATCGCAAGTTTACTGATCGTTGAGGGCAGCAAGCATGTGGTTTATGACAAGGAGGAATAGCAATGGCAACACCAGTATTAATTATTGGAAAATCTGGTTCTGGCAAGAGCACCAGTCTTAGAAACTGCCAGAATGAACACTGGAATCTTATTAGAGTATTAAATAAACCACTTCCGTTTAAAGGCAAGATTGACGGATGGTTTACAGATGATTACCAGCAGGTAATGAAGTGCCTGATCGCATCAAAAGCGGAGTCAATCGTAATTGATGATGCAGGTTATCTTATTACGAATCATTTCATGAAAGGACATGCTTCTGCCGGAAAAGGCAATGCAGTATTCGCTCTGTACAATGATATTGGAGACTATTTCTGGAATCTTATCCAGTTCATTGTAACAAAAGTACCGCAGAATAAAATTGTTTACCTTATGATGCATGAAGAAAAGGACGATTCCGGGGAAGTAAAACCTAAGACAATTGGTAAGCTTCTGGACGAAAAAGTTTGCATCGAGGGCATGTTTACCATCGTTCTTCGATGCATCGAAGAGAGTGGAAAACACTTATTTGTCACTCAGTCCAGTCAGGGAGCGGTAAGCAAGTCCCCAATCGGGATGTTTGGCAGTTTAACTATTGATAACGACCTTGCAGAGGTGGATAAGGTTATTAGAGATTATTATGGATTAGGAAAGGAAGAAGAATCATAGAAGAAATCTGGAAACCATGTATTGATAAAAATCATGAAGTAAGCAATCTTGGGAGAGTTAAATACAGAGGAAATATTATGTATACAGAATTTAACTCATTAGGTTATGAAAGTGTAAAAGTTTTATGTAATGGGAAAAGAAAACATTTTAAAATACATAGACTTGTTGCAACAGCTTTCTTACCAAATCCGCAGAATCTTCCAGAAGTTAATCATAAAGACGAAAATCCGAGTAATAATTGCGTTGATAATCTCGAATGGTGTTCTCATAAATACAACATGAACTATGGAACAGTAAAAGAAAGAATATCAAAAAATAATATGGGAAAGTCATGTCGTAATGGATATGAAAAACCTGTTATTCAATATGATTTAGATGGAAATTTCATTGCACTTCACAAAAATATCATACAAGCCGCAAAAAACACTAATATAGCAAAAAGCACCATAAAGCTTATATTAAATGGCAAAACAAAGAAACCAAGAAAATATGTATTCAAATATAAGGAGTAAATAAAATGAACAAACCTCAAAATTATGATTCAACAAGTGCCGCTGGCGATTATGAAAAAATTAAACTTGGTGGTCACAAGATGGTAATTAAGCAGGTATCAGAGAAAAAATCCCAGGGTGGACTTGATATGCTCGTTATCTTGTTTGATTTCGCAGAAGGAGACGAACAGGCGGGATACTTTATGAAGCAATTCGAAAATGATATCCGTCCAGATAAAAAATATCCGAATGCCGGTACTAATTATATGGTTATTGACGAGAGTGTAGAGTATGGTGTCCGTAACCTTAAAACATTTATCACATGCGTAGAAAAGTCAAATCCGGGATTTGCCGTTAAGTGGGGCGATAATTTCGGGCAGCAGTTTAAGGGAAAACTGATCGGCGGCATCTTCCGTCTGGAGAGAGACTGGTACGACAATAAAGAAGTAAAACGTCACAAACTTGCATGGTTCCGCAGCGTGGAAGGAATCAAAGATGCAGATATTCCGGAAGAGCGTACCACAAAGGCCTATGACGATCATCTGAAGGAAGAAGCTATCATGGGAGCAAGTCCAGCAGGTACGGACTTTATGAGTATTCCAGATAGCGTAGCAGATGATGTCCTTCCGTTCAATTAATATAGAGGTGAGTTAATGGGATATACACATGGAATACCATGGAACGACGATCTTATCAAAGAAAATATCATGATAGTTGTTGAGAAATTGAATTTAGATCATTTTCCAACTCATTCCGAAATGATAGAAGTTTTTGGAAACAAAAGCCTTGCTTGCAAGATTGCAAAGCATAAAGGGACTGTATATTGGGCTGAAAAACTTGGACTGCCTCTTAAATATTCTGATACAACTTTTGGAAACAAATATGAAATAAAAGCAATTTCAGATATTTACGAGAATGTCGGATTGAATAGTGTTCAAACAAGCTCAAGGCATCCTTATGATTTGCTTACTGATAACAGTGTAAAAATAGACGTAAAAGTATCTAAGGAATTTACAAACAATTGTAATTCAAAGGCATTTACATTCAACCTCGAAAAGAAAAATCCGACTTGCGACATCTTCCTTTTATATTGTTTGAATGATGATGAAACATATCGGAAGGTATTAATAATTCCTTCCTGTTCAACCATCGGAAAAACGCAAATAGGAGTAGGAGAGAATAGTAAGTGGAATCGTTACGAAAATCGTTGGGAGATTATAAAACAGTATAGTGAATTCTTTGGAAAATACAAATACAAGAAGGATGTGATCTGATTGGTCATACAATGTGATACACGTGAACATAAAAACGAATGGGAACGGATTCAGAATCAGTTTGATAGCCTTGGAGTGCAGTATTTTCGCTCTAAATTGTATTGCGGTGATTATCAATCACTGGACAATGCAAAACTCTGTATTGACCGTAAAAAGGATTTGCAAGAGCTTTGCGGAAATGTCTGCCAGCAGCATGAAAGATTCAAAGCAGAGCTTATCAGAGCGCGTGAAGCAGGTATTCAGTTGATTATCCTATGTGAACATGGGCCAGATATTAAGTCCGTTGGTGATGTGTATTTTTGGGAGAACCCAAGAAAACACAAAGTTATCTGGAAGACGATAAACGGTAAGAGAGTAAAGACTGTAATTTCTGATAAGGCTGTTGATGGCTGCCAGTTATATAAATCTCTCTGCACAATCAGAGATAAATACGGAGTCCGATTTGAATTCTGCACGAAAGAAGAAACCGGGCGGAGAATCGTGGAGTTATTGACATGACGAAAGAAGAAATCAAACAGTCAGTGAAAATGTCGGAAATTCTTTCCAGATACGGACTAAGGCCGAATAGAGCAGGATTTATATGTTGCCCTTTTCATAAGGAAAAGTCAGCATCCTGCAAAATCTACGATGATTCCTTTTACTGTTTCGGCTGTGGAACCGGTGGCGATGTGTTTGATTTCGTAATGCAATACGAATCCGTCCCTTTTAGTACTGCGTTTATTGAGCTGGGCGGCACTTATATATCAAAAAAAGGTAAAAGTCGTAACCAGATCAGGCATGAAGTGCGAGATATCAAAGCAAAAAGATACAATCCCGTTCAGGATCATAGTGAACTTGAACAGATAGAAAAGAATATACTTATGTACGAAACAGCACTAAAAACGTTCCCTCCTGATTCAGAAGAGTGGTATATGTGCCAATTTAATCTCGAGAAAGAAAAAAGCAGATATGAATTGCTGTCTGTTAAGTCAGGAGGTGAGAAAAATTCTTGAAAATATTGAAAATTTACAGGCACAAGACTTTATGGAGAAGCAGTTGTATGAAGAGCTTTTTGCGATAAAAAGTAAAATCGACCGCTCAGAAATCAAATTCAAACTGATGGACCGGGCAAAAAGTGTGAAAGCGAAACATATAGCAGAAGAGTTTATAAAGGAATTTCAAAAAGCAGAGCAGGAAAAAGAAAAAGAAGAAAAAGCAAATCGTTCCATGCAGCTGGTTGAAAACATCACAAACTTTTATCCTGATTCTGTTGATAAGGAGTATCCTAATATGGCTTGTGGCAGCTGGATAGCTACAGAGAATGGAATATTTTCTTCTGAAACATCTAAGGCGAGAGAACTTGTATGTCACCACCCGATCATGCCGATACGCCGACTGAAAAACATTGAAACAGGTGAAGAACAGATCACAGTGGCTTTTAAAAGGGATGGATATTGGACGGAAATAACTGTTCCGAAAATCGACATTGTGACTTCCAGGGCAATAACTAATCTTGCAAGGTTCGGGGTGCAGGTCAATTCAGAGAATGCAAGGCTTCTCGTAAAGTATCTGGCAGATGTTGAAATGTACAATGCCGATATGATTGACATACAGCACTCTACAAGCAAGTTAGGGTGGCATGGCGATGTGTTTGTACCTTACGACCTTTCGATCGTTTTTGACGGGGAATACCGCTTTAAAGCACTATTCCAGAGTATACAGGAAAGCGGAGATTACTTCAAGTGGGTGACTCTAGCTAAACAGCTGCGGTCATGCGGACGATTAGAGCCACGAATAGCGCTGGCGGCATCTTTTGCAAGTGTTCTTATACAGCCACTTGATGTATTGCCGTTCATCGTAGATTTCTACGGGCAGACAGGCGGTGGAAAGACAGTAACGATCAATATAGCGGCATCGGTTTGGGGAAACCCGGCACCGGGAGCTTACGTTGGAAACTTTCGGTCAACAGATACATCATTGGAGACCAGGGCAGATATGCTCAATAACTTTCCGATGATTCTGGATGATTCAAAGAACGCTTCTCAGTATATCCGAGATAACTACGAAACGCTTATATATAACCTTTGTTCTGGTAAGGGAAAAGCACGTTCAAATAAGGACCTCGGAGCAGCTAAGGAGAATATATGGAGCAATGTGACTATTTGCAACGGTGAGAACCCTATTTCGGAATTTGCAGACTCCGGCGGAGCTATCAACAGAATTATTGAGATTGAGTGTTGCGAGGATATTTATGAGAATCCGGCAGAGATTAACGGCATTGTCGTGAAGAACTATGGTTTTGCTGGAAGAGTGTTCGTTGGAAATCTCAAGCAGTTCACATCGGATGATCTGAAAGAAATGAAAGCCGAAATTGAGAAAGGTTTTGACGGATATGACTTTCCAGCAAAGCAGGTAATGGCAATATCTACACTTCTGCTGGCTGACAAATTAGCTACAGATTTCATATTTAAGGATGGACGTGAGCTGACGGTCGAGGACGTTGTAGACATACCTACACGCAAGAAAGATGTATCAGAAGGTCAGAGATGCTATGAATTCATTCTTGAAAGTCTCTCAGTGTACGGGCAGCACTTTGATGCGCAATTTAGCTGTGATCAGTGGGGATTCAAGGAAACGCCAGATGAATATGGAGATGTATATGTATATTTTTATCCGAAACCTCTTGAAAACCTTTTGAAGAACAATGGATTCTCCAGAAAAGCCTTTTCTGCCTGGGCAATTAATCGAGAATTGATTAAGCATACAGGAAAAAGAGATACGGTATTAAAAAGGGACGGAGGAAGCGTGATGAGACTTATCGCAGTGAAGGTCATTAACATAAAGGACCTTGAGAATGAGAAAGAAAGTGGATCAGTTGAAGCTGATCTCACACCCACCAACGAAGGAGCGAATGTTCCGTTTTCGTAATTTGTAACCATGTAACCGTTGTAACACGGAAAAAAACGTCCTATAGGAGAAAGTTTGAGAGTGTATAAAAAACATATACTCTAGTGATTCTCCTATATGAAAACCTTGGTTACATTGGTTACACGGTTACATACCTCTGAAACCCGCATAAAATAAGGGTTTTTGGCGTAACCAATAGGTCGAAAAAGTCGGTTACACGTTGGTTACAAAATTAAAAAGCATATACAATTAGATTTATTATAGCAAAATTAATTGAATATTACAAAAATATTTAGTTGACATAATTATTACAAGGAGTGGTTACAAAATGAAAAAAGACGATCTCAATAAAAAGCAGAGATATGCATTAGATACGATGCTGTCTGGCAGCAATGTTTTTCTGACAGGTGACGCAGGAACAGGCAAGACAACGGTTATTCAAACGTTCATCGATGAGGCGGAAAAAGCTGGTAAAAATGTTCTGGTATCCGCCACTACTGGAATTGCAGCGGATAATATCGGATATGGGGCAACTACCGTACACCGGGCATTGAATATTTCAATTAAATTTGAGGACTATAAGAAAAAGGTGAAATCCAGAGCTGAACTTCTGAAAGAAGCAGATGTTCTTATCATTGATGAAATCAGCATGTGCCGGTTCGATTTGTTCAATATGATTGCAAAGACGATCATCACGGAGAATGAAGATAGAGCAGTTGACAGACTTCTAATCGGAGAGGACAAAGAAGACATTCAGTTAATCGTGATAGGCGATTTCTACCAGCTTCCCCCAGTTATCACGACAGATGACCGCAAAATTCTCTGCCGGATGTATGGATCTGATTATGGAAAGGGCGGAAAGTACGAACACGGATATGCCTTCATGTCTGAATACTGGAAAGATATGTCATTCGAATATATTAAGCTTGATGAAGTATGCAGGCAGAATGATGAGGGATTTAAGTATGTGCTGAATGATATTAAATATGGCAACAATATTAGAAAATCCATTGCATATCTGGAGAACAACGAATCAGACAAGGTTATACCGGAAGCACCGTTCTTGGTTGGCACTAATGCAGAAGCTGACAGAATTAACAATACTTTCCTTGGCAAGTTGGATAAAAAGACCGAAAAAGTGTTTCATGCAGCAGTTGACGGCGAGCAACTACGATCCGGCGCAGATCACGGTAGCTTGTGAATCCGATTGCAGTGCGAGCACAGCAGCTATCGTCAAGGGGGCTGGGTATCGCTTAAATAACGCAAAACTCAAGGCAGTCAGTATCTATCTGACGACACGGAACATGAGAGCCGCAATGAAGGCTGCTGGTGCGAAAGTACTGACGGATAGTAAGTATCTGACATCTGGTGACTATTTAAAGGCAGGAGATATCCTCCTGAACGATAATCACCACGTGGCTATTGCTGTTACCACCGGTGCAAAAGTAAGTACGCCTTCAACCACGCTTACCGGTACCTTCCAGACAAGACTTCCGATTCTGAGAAAGGGCAGTTCCGGTACAGCTGTGGCAATGCTTCAGGCGATGCTGGGAGTGGAAGTTGACGGACAGTTTGGGGACGACACATATAATTCCCTCAAAGTTTTCCAGAAAAATGTTGGCGTAAAGGCAAATGGAACTTGCGGCATTGATACCTGGAAGAAAGTGATTGAGCACATGAAGGCGAATACGAAATAACGTTCTGATTGATTTTTCCTTCAGAACAAGGTATACTATCAACAGCCGCACAGGGGTTGAACTTATGATGTATAATATCCTGTGTGGCTACGCACAAGTGAAGAGTGCAGACTGATTCCACCGTGCATGAACGGAAGAGCTGTATGTCCCAATTCGGGGGCTGTTAGCAGCGGCACGAGCGGACAGTCAGAAAAGAGTTGGGCCTAAAAACCCGACTCTCTTTTTTTTACGTCAAATTACGATGTTGTGAACAGATATAGATTTACACGGTTAGTCACAAATTAGTCACAAACGAAGTCCTGAAACCCGCATAAACAAAGGATTCTTGAAGATTTTCATTAAAATTAGAATAATGAAAATGAAATGAGGAGAGTAGAAGTGAAAAAGATCATGAAGAAAAATCAGGTAATCATCACCTCGCTGGCCATTCTCATTGCTGTGGCCGGATATCTGAATTTCGCAGATGTGGATCTGGGATTTAAGGATAAGGAGACGAGTACAGACAGCAGCAGTATCCTGGATGACATGGATTATG
Source organism: Blautia sp. MB18-30 (assembly GCF_023669475.1). Taxonomy (NCBI): domain Bacteria; kingdom Bacillati; phylum Bacillota; class Clostridia; order Lachnospirales; family Lachnospiraceae; genus Blautia; species Blautia sp. MB18-30. Next base: position 137,492 of record NZ_JAMOYY010000002.1, read on the forward strand.
ATCTGACCGATGAAACAGCCCTTCTGGATGAGAACGGGGCAGATGGCACAACCCAGTCGGAGGTGATGGATACCGCATCCCCGGGCGAGGCCGTACTTACCGGTGCTTCGGATTTTGCAGCACAGGCAAAAGTCAGCAGGGAGCAGGTGCGTTCCCAGAACAAAGCGGACCTGCAGGCAATCATCAGTAATAAAGACATCAGTGATGAGGAAAAACAGAATGCCATTAACACAATGGTTTCCATGACAGATCTTACAGAAAAAGAGGCGGCTGCAGAGCTTCTTCTGGAGGCGAAGGGCTTTGAAAATGTGATCGTAAATCTGACGGGTGAAACTGCGGATGTTGTGGTGCCGGATGCAGATCTGGAGGATGCAAAACGTGCACAGATCGAGGATATTGTAAAGAGGAAAACCGGTGTGGCAGCAGAGAGCATTGTGATCACGCCTCTGAGTCAAAGTAAAAATGCATCGGATGTCATAAATACTGCAGATGAAGCTGAAAAAAATACGGGAGGTGCAGAGGATAATGCGGAAAGTACAGGTGATGAGGTGCAGGATACCGCTGCATCTGTGGAAAGCGATCCGGCGGATCAAACATCTGAGGACGCAGAGACGGCTGCAGATATCCAGAACGATCAGACTATTGATACAGAGGGAATTTACGACTGAATTGCCTTGACAGCAAAGCCTTGTCTATACTAGAATAGGAAAGGTTATAGTAAAATAGAGATATCAGAGAATATACAGGAGGCTCACGTGTCGAAGTATACGAAAGAAATAGAAAAAAGAAGAACATTTGCCATCATCTCTCATCCGGATGCTGGTAAAACAACATTAACAGAAAAATTTCTGCTGTATGGAGGGGCCATCAATCTGGCCGGAAGTGTAAAGGGTAAGGCTACGGCCCGCCATGCAGTATCAGACTGGATGGAGATCGAGAAGGAAAGAGGTATTTCCGTTACTTCATCCGTTCTTCAGTTCCATTATGACGGATATTGTATAAACATTCTGGATACACCTGGACATCAGGATTTCTCCGAGGATACCTACCGTACATTGATGGCTGCGGATTCAGCAGTTATGGTCATCGATGGATCCAAGGGTGTTGAGGCACAGACCCGTAAGCTTTTCAAGGTCTGTGTTATGAGACACATTCCGATCTTTACTTTTATCAATAAGATGGACAGAGATGCCAACGATACTTTTGATCTTCTGGATGAGATCGAAAAAGAGCTTGGTATTGCAACCTGTCCGATCAACTGGCCAATCGGCTCCGGTAAGAAATTCCGGGGTGTGTTTGATCGTAATACAAAGAAGATCCTTACCTTTTCCGATACACAGAAGGGCACCAAGGAAGGTGTGATAGAAGAGATTGATATTAATGATCCCCGTGCAGATGAGGTCATGGATCCTGAGCAGAAAGAGCAGCTGATGGAAGAAATCGAGCTTCTGGATGGCGCAAGCGCGGAGTTTTCTCAGGAAGAGGTCAGCAAAGGACAGCTGACACCGGTATTTTTCGGTTCTGCTCTTACCAACTTTGGTGTGGAAACATTTCTGGAGCATTTCCTGAAGATGACCACTTCTCCGCTTCCGAGAACTGCAGACTGCGGACCGGTAGATCCTATGAGTGATGATTTTTCAGCCTTTGTATTTAAGATTCAGGCGAATATGAACAAGGCTCACAGAGACCGTATCGCATTTATGAGGATCTGTTCAGGCAAGTTTGATGCGACCAAAGAGGTTTATCATGTGCAGGGAGACAAGAAGATGCGACTTCTTCAGCCGCAGCAGATGATGGCAGAATCCCGTCATGTTGTGGAGGAGGCTTATGCAGGTGATATCATCGGTGTCTTTGACCCGGGTATTTTTTCTATTGGAGATACCATCTGCGCACCTGGAAAGAAATTTGCCTTTGAGGGGATCCCGACCTTCGCGCCGGAGCATTTCGCACGTGTGCGTCAGATCGATACCATGAAGAGAAAACAGTTTGTAAAAGGTATCAACCAGATCGCTCAGGAAGGTGCGATCCAGATATTCCAGGAGTTTAACACCGGTATGGAGGAGATTATTGTGGGTGTTGTCGGTATCCTGCAGTTTGATGTCCTGAAATACCGTCTGGAGAATGAGTACAATGTAGATATCCGCCTGGAAACACTTCCATATGAGCATATCCGCTGGATTGCCAACAAGGAGACTGTAAAAGTAGATAAGATCGTGGGAACTTCTGATATGAAGAAAGTCACAGACCTTAAGGGAAATCCGTTGCTGCTCTTTGTCAATGCATGGAGTGTTGGCATGGTTGAGGACAGAAACCCTGATCTGGTACTGACAGAATTCAGTAAATAAGCCCTTTTATTTCATAACTTTTTTTGATATAATAGTATAAAATTACGAACAAAAATATTATATCCGTAGGAGGGTTTCCCATGGCAGAAAAAAGAACAACATATAAGATACAGGATTTGGGCGGAATCGGTGAAGTTCACATTGCAGATGAAGTTGTTGCGATCGTTGCAGGACTTGCAGCAACAGATGTGGATGGAGTTGCTTCCATGGCAGGAAATATCACCAATGAGCTGGTAAGTAAACTTGGAAAGAAGAATCTGTCCAAGGGCGTGAGAGTAACCATTCTGGAAGGAGTCGTTACCGTGGATCTGTCACTGAATATCGAGTATGGCAGAAACATTCTTGAGACAAGCAAGAAGGTTCAGGAGAAGGTTAAATCCGCTATTGAGAATATGACAGGACTTGAGGTTGCAGATGTAAATATTCATATTGCCAGCGTGGATATGGAGAACGAAAAAGGAAAGTAAACCTTTCCTTTTTTCCGTCTTAGGAGGAAATTATGAGAAGAAGAGAACAGAGAGAACATGTATTTAAACTTATGTTTATGACAGAGTTTAATTCAGAAGAAGAGATGACAGAACAGCTCTCTCTTTATTTTGAAGGTCTTGGAGAACTTTCAGAACAGGACCAGGAATATATGAAGAAGAAGTACGCACATGTGAAAGAACATCTGGAAGAGATCGATGCACAGCTGAACAGTGCAAGCCGTGGATGGAAGACAAAGCGTATGAGCCGTGTGGATCTTGCGGCACTTCGTCTGGCAGTATATGAGATGGAATATGATGCAGACGTACCGACAGGAGTAGCTATCAACGAAGCGGTAGAACTTGCCAAAAGATTTGGCGGAGATGCTTCCGGCTCCTTTGTAAATGGAGTACTGGGTAAGATCGCATCTGAGAAGGATGAAAAGAAAAACGAGGAGGAGACTGCTGACACAGAAGAGAAGGCAGCAGAAGCCCCGGAAGAGAACGCATGAGAAATGTCTATTCTGTCGGTCAGGTAAACCATTATGTCAAAAATATGTTTACCCAGGATTACTTTCTCCGGAAAGTCTATGTAAAGGGAGAGGTATCCAACTGTAAATACCATACCAGCGGACATATTTATTTTTCCCTGAAGGATGAAACAGGCACATTAAGCTGTGTGATGTTTGCGGGACACCGTAGGGGTCTTGCTTTTCGCATGAAGGACGGGGATAAGGTAGTTGCAGGCGGAATTGTAGACGTATATGAGAGAGACGGGCGTTATCAGCTTTATGCAAAAGAGATCACACTGGAGGGTGCTGGTGCCCTCTATGAGCGGTATCTGGCACTGAAACAGGAACTTGAGGATATGGGGATGTTTGCCCAGGAATATAAGCAGCCCATTCCTCATTTTATTCATACCCTTGGCGTGGTGACAGCACCTACTGGTGCAGCAGTACAGGATATCCGCAATATTGCAGGCAGAAGGAATCCATATCTGCAGGTGATCCTTTATCCGGCACTTGTGCAGGGAGAGGGAGCGGCGCAGAGTATCGTAAAGGGAATCCGGATGCTGGATGAAGCAGGGGTGGACGTGATCATCGTCGGCCGTGGAGGTGGCTCTATTGAAGATCTCTGGGCCTTTAACGAGGAGAGCGTTGCCCGTGCTATTTTTGAGTGCAGGACACCGGTGATCTCGGCAGTGGGACATGAGACGGATTTTACCATTGCGGATTTTGTAGCAGACCTGCGGGCACCTACACCATCTGCTGCAGCAGAGCTGGCAGTGGATGATTTTCGCAGTGTTCTGGAGAGCTTTCATATGTACGGAGACCGTCTGCAGCGTGCCATGAACAGTAAGACAGAACTTTTTGCCGCAAAACTTAAGGCCTATGAGAACAGATTCCAGTATCTAAGTCCGGAGTCCATGCTACGTGAAAAACGTCAGTATGCATCGGAGCTGGAGGAATGCCTGTGTTCTTCCATGAAACAAAAGCTTACAGAGAAAAGACATGAACTGGCAATATGGATCCAGCGGTTTGAGGGACTTTCTCCATTAAGAAAGCTAAATGGAGGATATGCATTTGTGTCCGACTTAGGCGGACATGCGGTGACAGAGATCAGTCAGATAAAAAAAGGTGACAGGATCTCCATTGCAGTAACCGATGGAGTCATAGAAGCAGTTGCGGATCGCATCAGGAAGGAAGAGCGATAATGGCAGAAGCAAAGAAAGAAGAGAAATCCATAGAAGATACTTTTGGGGAGCTTGATCTGCTTGCCCGGAAGCTGGAGGATAAAGAAACACCTCTTGAGGAGTCTTTCCGCCTTTACAGACAGGGAATGGAGCTCCTAAAGGATCTGAACGGAAGACTGGATACTGTAGAAAAAAAGATGCTTCAGATGAATGAGGATGGGACATTTCGTGAATTTTAAAGAAGAACTGAAAAGAAGAACAGAAGAAGCAGAACATGTGATCCGGGAATATCTTCCGGAAGAATCCGGTTTTGCAAAAACCATGGCAGAGGCTATGAATTACAGTATGACGGCAGGTGGAAAGAGACTCCGCCCGATCCTGATCAGGGAAACCTACGAGCTGTTTGGAGGAAAGGATAAGCTTTGTGAGCCTTTTATGGCGGCTATGGAGATGATCCATACACATTCGTTGATCCATGATGATCTCCCTGCACTGGATAACGATGATTACCGAAGGGGAAGGCTGACCACACATAAAGTATACGGAGAGGCCATGGGCGTTTTAAGCGGTGTGGCACTCCTTAACAGAGCTTATGAAGTAATGCTTTCCGCCTTTGATCTGACCGAGGATAAAGACCGTGTGATAGCCGCCATGCGGATCATTGCAGATAAGACCGGCATCAACGGTATGCTTGGTGGACAGAGTGTTGATGTGGAGAATGATGGGAAACCTCTGGAACACAAGATGCTGGATTATATTTACAAAAACAAGACCTCCGCATTGATCGAGGCTTCCATGATGACCGGTGCTGTGCTGGCAGGGGCATCTGAGAAAGAACTTAAGGTTGTGGAGCAGGCTGCAGAAAACATCGGGCTGGCTTTTCAGATCCAGGATGATATCCTTGATGTGACCAGTACCCAGGAGGAACTGGGAAAACCGATCCACAGTGATGAAAAAAACAACAAGGTTACCTATGTAAGCCTTGTTGGAGCCCCGGCAGCAGCCAGCAGGGTTAAAGAACTTTCTGACCATGCGGTAGAACTTTTAGACGACCTTGACAGGAAGAACGGATTTCTGGATCTTCTTGTGGAAAGTCTTGTCAGCCGCAGGAAATAGAAAGAACAAAGGAAGGGTACAAATGATTCTGGAAAAAATTAAAAAGCCAAATGATATTCATAAAGTTTCATTGGAGGATTTTCCGCGCCTTGCTGAGGAAATCAGGAGCTTTTTGATCCAGAGTGTAAGTGAGACAGGTGGCCATCTGGCATCCAATCTGGGTGTGGTGGAGCTGACTCTTGCTCTGCATAATGCGCTTGATCTTCCACAGGATAAGCTGATCTGGGATGTGGGACATCAGGCTTATACACATAAAATCCTTACAGGAAGAAAAGACGGCTTTAAGGATCTTCGTAAAGAAGGAGGTTTAAGCGGTTTTCCAAAAAGGAATGAAAGTAACTGTGATTCGTTTGATACCGGACACAGTTCCAATTCCATTTCCGCAGGACTTGGCTATGTCCGTGCCAGAGACCTGATGGGAGAGAAATACCATGTGGTTTCCGTGATCGGAGATGGTGCGCTTACCGGTGGGATGGCTTATGAAGCATTGAACAATGCGGCTGAACTGAAGACTAATTTTATTATTATCATCAATGATAATAACATGTCTATTTCCAAGAACGTAGGAGGAATGTCCACCTATTTAAGCGCTCTGCGTACAGCTGAGACTTATACAGGAATGAAGATCGGCGTGACAAAAACACTCAAAAAGATTCCCCATGTTGGAACCGCCGTGGTAGATACGGTCCGAAAGACCAAGAGCAGCATCAAGCAGCTGATCATTCCCGGAATGCTTTTTGAAAATATGGGGCTGACTTATCTTGGACCGGTAGATGGCCATAATATGCGCCAGATGATGAAGCTTTTTAATGAGGCAAAGAGAGTGGAGGGACCGGTTGTTGTCCATGTCCTTACAGAAAAAGGCAGAGGCTATGGACCGGCATCTTCCCATCCGGAGCGTTTTCACGGAACAGGTCCTTTTGACATCCAGAGTGGCAGACCCCTTACAGCAAAAACAGCGCCGACATATACGGATCATTTTTCCGGTGCAATATGTTCTTTGGCAGAGAAGAACAAAAAAGTAGTTGCTATTACAGCTGCTATGCCAGATGGAACCGGACTGAACCGATTCCGGAAGAAATTCCCGGAGCGTTTTTTTGATGTGGGTATTGCGGAAGAACATGCAGTAACCTTTGCGGCAGGCATGGCACTTGGGGGAATGGTCCCGGTTTTTGCGGTATATTCTTCGTTCCTGCAGAGAGGAATCGATCAGATCCTTCACGATGTATGTATGCAGGATCTTCATGTGATCTTTGCCATTGACAGGGCAGGATTTGTCGGAGCAGATGGTGAAACACATCATGGATGCTTTGATTTATCCTATCTGTCCATGATTCCCAATATGACAGTTATGGCTCCCAAGAATGGAAAAGAGCTTGAGGAGATGTTGAAATTTGCAGTAGAAGAGCTGGATGGTCCCTGTGCGATCCGATATCCGAAAGGATCGGCATGTACCGATATGGAAGAATGTCATGAGCCACTTAAGAAGGGCAGAAGTGAAGTGATCACTCCAGGCAGTGAGATTGCAGTTCTCGGGGTTGGCAGCATGGTTTCTGTCTGTCAGAAGGTCTGTGAAGAGATAAGAGATCACAAAATAGCAGGAGCTACGTTTGTCAATGTCCGTTTTGTAAAGCCTCTGGATACAGAGCTTCTTGATCGGCTTTCACAGAACCACAGTCTTTTGGTCACTGTGGAGGAGAATGTAAAAAGCGGTGGGTTCGGAGAACATGTATCTGCTTATATGGAAGCCTGTCATCCGGAAGTAAGAGTTCTTCCACTGGCAATACCGGATCATTTTATTGAGCATGGAACGGTGGACCGTCAGCGAATGAAAATAGGTTTAAATGTACAGGGAATCCTGGATGCGGTAGAACAGAGCTGGGAAAATCTTGTGAATAACAGAAAATAAAGGACATAGCCTTTGCAGAAGAATACGAAGCTGTGAGGCATTTTACAGCCCGGCACATAAAGAGCCGGGCTGTTGGAGGATAATATGAAAAAAAGACTGGATATCATGATGGTGGAACAGGGACTTGCACCGTCACGCGAAAAAGCAAAAGCGTATATCATGGCCGGGGAAGTATATGTCAACGGTCAGAAGGAAGACAAGGCTGGCTCCATGTTTGCTGAGACTGTCAAGCTGGAGGTAAGAGGAAAGACTCTTCCTTATGTCAGCAGAGGCGGACTGAAGCTGGAAAAAGCCATGAAAAATTTTGGCGTGACGCTGAAGGATAAGGTGTGCATGGATGTAGGCGCATCCACCGGCGGTTTCACAGATTGTATGCTTCAGAACGGAGCGGTCAAAGTCTATTCCATTGATGTGGGATATGGACAGCTGGACTGGAAACTCAGGAATGATCCAAGAGTTGTATGCATGGAAAAAACAAATATCCGCTATGTAGTACCGGACGATCTGGAAGGTCCGGCAGCATTTTCTTCGATCGATGTTTCTTTTATCTCCCTTACAAAAGTGCTTCTTCCTGTAAGAAACCTTCTCACAGAGGACGGAGAGATCGTATGTCTCATCAAACCTCAGTTTGAGGCCGGCAGAGAAAAAGTCGGAAAAAAAGGCGTTGTCCGTGATCCGAAGGTCCATGAAGAAGTCATTGAGAAAGTCAGAGATTATGCCATGAGCATTTTTATGGAGCCCTGTCATCTTTCCTTTTCTCCCATCAAGGGACCTGAAGGAAATATTGAATATCTCCTTCATCTGAAAAAACATCCGGAAGGAACAGAAGTACCTGTGAGTCTTGACGTATCCGTAGAGGATGTGGTAAAGGAAGCCCACGGACAGCTGGACTGATGTTTGGAAAGGACTGAAGCAATATGGACAGATTTTATATAATTCCAAACAGTGCCAAGGACCCGGAACTGACATTTTCTAATAGGATCATTGCCTATCTGGAGAAGCATGGTGCCAAGTGTCATGTGCAGAAGATCACCGAAAAAATGGAAGGACCGTATCATTATACGGACCCGGATGGGATTCCGCAGGATACACAGTGCATTATTGTACTGGGTGGAGATGGAACACTTCTGCAGGCTGCAAGGGATGTGGTGCATCTGGATATCCCTCTTCTTGGAATCAATCTGGGAACTCTGGGATTTCTTGCCGAGGTGGATAAAAATTCCGTGTATCCGGCTCTGGATCGGCTTCTGTCAGATGACTATGAGCTGGAAGATCGTATGATGCTGGAAGGAAAGATCTATCGTGGAGAGGAACTTATTGGAAAAGATATCGCATTAAATGATATTGTGATCGGAAGAGAAGGACATCTCCGTGTGATCCGTTTCAAGAATTATGTTAATGATGCATATATGAATTCATACAATGCAGATGGTATCATCATTTCCACTCCGACCGGTTCTACCGGATATAGTCTGTCAGCGGGAGGTCCCGTGGTTTCTCCCAGTGCCAGTATGATGATCATGACCCCCATCGCTCCCCATACCATGAACACCCGAAGTATCATTCTTTCCGGGGAAGAGGCAGTTACAGTAGAGATCGGTGAGGGAAGACATAATACTATTGAGAAAGCGGTGGCCTCTTTCGACGGGGATACCCAGATATCCATGGTCACCGGTGATCGGATCGTGATCCGGAAAGCCACAGTCAGGACAAAAATCCTCAAGCTGAACCATCTGAGCTTTGTGGAGGTTCTGAGACAGAAAATGAGTAACAGCTGATGCAGGAGGTTCAATTTTGAAAGTAGCAAGACATGAAAAAATTATCGAACTGATCCGTCAGTACGAGATCGATACACAGGAAGAACTTGCGGCAAGACTGAATGAGGCCGGTTTTAAGGTTACGCAGGCTACCGTATCCAGAGATATCCGTGCTCTGAAAATGACAAAGGTTGCAGGCAGCAACGGAAAGTCCAGATATGCGATCCTGGAAGAACATACACCGGATGTGTTAAGTGATAAATATTCCAGAGTTCTGAAAGATGCAGTGATCGCTATGAACATCGGACAGAATATCGTAGTGGTAAAAACAATTCCGGGAATGGCCATGGCGGCAGCAGCAGCTCTTGATGCCATGAAATGGCCGGAAATCCTGGGATGTATTGCCGGAGATGATACCATTATGTGTGTGGTGAAAACCTCTGAACAGGCACCGGGTGTAGTTCAGAAGCTTGGCGGGATCTTATCCAGAGGAAAATAAAATGACAGAATATGTAAATGCTTTATGCCAGAAAGGAAATCAATGTTAGTACATCTGCATGTAAAAAATCTTGCACTGATAGAGGAATCAGAGGTGGAATTCGGACCAGGCTTAAATATCTTAACTGGTGAGACCGGAGCCGGAAAATCCATTCTGTTAGGATCTATACAGCTCATCCTGGGTGGAAAAACTTCCAGAAGCATGATTCGTGAAAATGCTTCCTATGCCCTGGTAGAGTTGCTGTTTCAGGTTGAAAACACGAAAGCCAGAGAGTCCCTTGCGGCGCTTGACATCTATCCGGAAGACGGACAGGTGCTGATGTCCCGCAAGATCATGGACGGCAGAAGTATCAACAAGATCAACGGAGAGACAAGTACTGTCAGCCAGATGAAAGCAGCAGCAGCCTGTCTTCTGGACATTCACGGACAGCATGAGCATCAGTCACTTCTTTATGGAGACCGCCAGCTGGCTATTTTGGATGTATATGGAAAGGAACAGATCCTTCCTGCCAGGGAGAAGGTCCGGAAAGCTTATCAGGAGTATCGGGACTGTGTGGATCAGCTGAAAGCACTGGATATGGATGAGGAACAGCGCAACCGTGAAAAAGCCTTTCTGGAATTTGAGATCAATGAGATCGAGGAGGCAGCTCTTATTCCGGGAGAGGACGAAACACTGGAGGATCGCTACCGGAAGCTGAGCAATGCCAGAAGAATCATGGAAACAGCACAAATGGTCCGTGGGATGACCGGATATGAACAGGGCGCCGCAGATATGACCGGAAATGCCCTGAAAGAGTTTTCAAGAATTGCAGATTACGATAAGGATCTTGCACCTTTACAGGAAGCTCTTGTGGAAATCGATTCACTTCTCAGTGACTTCTGCCGTGATCTGTCCTCTTATATGGATAGTTTGACTTTTGACGAAGAAACTTTTTTTGAAACAGAAAAAAGACTGGATCTGATCAATAGTCTGAAGGCAAAGTATGGACAGACGATCCATGAAATTTTGTCTTATCAGAAGGAACAGCAGGAAAAATTAGAAAAACTTCAAAGATTCGAAGAAAATTTCCGGTTACTGAAAGAAAAACTTATGCAGGCAGAAAAGATTCTTGAGGAAGCTTCGCATGAACTTTCAGAGATCCGGAAAAAATACAGTAAACAGCTGGATGAAAAGATTATCGAAGGATTGAAGGAACTGAATTTTGAGGATGTGGATTTTTCTATCCGTTTTGACCGCAGGAAAAATTATACAGATAATGGTTATGATGCGGTGGAATATGAGATTTCCACAAATCCAGGTGAGAGCAGAAAACCGCTGGGACAGATTGTATCCGGTGGTGAGCTTTCCAGGATCATGCTTGCCATCAAAGCGATCCTTGCAGATAAGGATCAGATCGATACACTGATCTTTGATGAGATCGATACAGGGATCAGTGGGCGTACTGCACAGAAGGTCTCTGAAAAAATGGCAGTGATCGGACAGCACAGGCAGGTGCTTTGTATCACACATCTTCCACAGATTGCAGCAATGGCAGATACCCATTTTGAGATTGAGAAACATGTAGAAGGAACAGAAACCATCACCCAGATCCATCCTCTGGAAGGAGAGGAATCTGTTCGTGAGCTTGCCAGACTTCTGGGCGGTGCCCAGATCACGCCGGCTGTTCTTGGAAATGCAAGAGAGATGAAGGAATTGGCACAGCAACAAAAAAATACAAGACTGAAATAATTTATACGTTACATACTAAGAGAGGACGGCCGAAAGGTCGGTCCTCTTTTTTAACCGAATCAAGTCAGTCCCCTGCTTCAGTTGCGAAAAGCAATAAGCAGTGGGTGGGGATTTGCTTGTATCAGAAAATTACAAAGGATGTGACGTAAGATGAACAGAAAAAGAAAATATCGATGTTGGCTCCTTGTATTTCTTGCGCTGGATCTGATTCTGATGGGATGGCTGGGCTACCGGCTTCTGGACAGAAAGATCCCGGATCAGATCCTGGTGGATCATGAGGACAGCCGGGAAGTAGCCAATCTTCTTAAACGCCCTTTTATCAGCTTTGATGATGCGATCACCGTTTCAGGAAAAGACAGCTATAAGTTGCACTGCAGACTCTTGGGAGTGATCCCTTTTAAGGATGTGAAGGTAAAAAATATAACTGCAAAAGAAGTATATGCAAGCGGAGATGCAGTAGGTATTTATATGCAGACGAAAGGAGTTCTGATCATTGATACAGGCGAGATCCTTTCGGAAAGTGGGGAGATGGAAGAACCGGCCCGGGACATTGTAAAGCCGGGAGATTATATTGTGGCTTTTGATCAGAACCGGATCCAGTGCAAGCAGGATCTTCTGGAGGATCTTGCAGATCTTTGCGGAGAATCTGTAACACTGAAGGTCCGCCGGGGAAAAGAGACGATTCCCCTGTCCCTAACGCCTGTGAAAGATGAAAAAGGAAAATACAAGCTTGGAATCTGGGTGAGGGACGATACACAGGGAATCGGAACCCTGACTTATGTGGACGAAAATGGAGGGTTCGGTGCTCTTGGCCACGGGATCAGCGATGTGGATACCGGCGAACTTTTAAGTATCGCAGATGGAAATCTTTACAACGCCCAGATCCTGGGGATCCGGAAAGGAGAAAAAGGAAATCCCGGAGAACTATCTGGCCTGATCCGATACGAAGCTGACAATATCCTGGGTGAGATTTCCGAAAACAGTAAAAACGGCATTTTTGGAACTGTGGATGCTGATCAGGTGAAAAATCTGGATCTGAAGAAGATTCCTGTAGGTTACAAACAGGATCTGAAAATTGGACCCGCATCTGTTCTCTGCTGCACAGACGGCGAAGTAAAAGAATATGCCGCAGAGATCACCAGGATCGATATGAACCATGAGGATTCTAATAAGAGCTTCGTGATCCAGATCACAGATAAAGAACTCCTGGAAAAAACAGGTGGGATCGTTCAGGGAATGTCTGGAAGTCCTGTGCTTCAGAACGGAAAACTCTTTGGTGCTGTGACTCATGTATTTGTGCAGGATTCTACCGGCGGATATGGGATTTTTATTGAAAATATGACAGGCAATGCATAATCTGCAGTTGAGGAAAGAGGCACAAAAACATGGAAAAAGTCCGGGAAAAGTGCCTCTTTTTTATATGGGGAAAAATGCCGGATACAGATGGAAATACCTGCATTTTAGTGAATTTTGTGATATATAAGAGAAAAAATGTCGAAAAATATCGTACGAAAGTGTGATAAAATAACTACTTTTATCTTGATTTTACTACAGGATTTCCACTATAATAATTTTGTCGCCAGCAAGGGGAAAGCGCAGGCAGCTAACAGTGTCGGTTACTGCCGTGGTGACAGGGGGTATGTCTGGAAACCCAAGGAGATAGAAGTTAGGAGGGTCCTCATGGACAAATTAAATGTTGCAATTGCTGATGATAACGCGAAAATGACAGACATGCTCGGTCAGATGATCGAAGAAGATAAAGACCTTGAACTGGTCGGAAAAGCACACAACGGAGAAGAAATCTGTAACATAATCAAAGATAAGGAGCCGGATGTGGTGATTCTCGACATCATTATGCCGAAGATGGACGGCCTTTCCGTTATGGAGAAATTTTCCCATAACGCAAATGTCAAAAAAGTTCCAGTGTTTATCGTATTATCTGCAATTGGACAGGAGAGGATTACAGAGGATGCATTCAGTCTTGGAGCAGACTATTATGTTTTGAAGCCTTTTGACAACACCACACTTTTAAACCGGATCAAACATATTCGGAAGATTGGGGACAGAAGAGTGCGGGAGATTGCAAGGCCAGGTATCACAGAAACCAAAAAGCCTCAGCCGGAGAGGAATCTGGAAACCGATGTGACGAATATCATTCATGAGATCGGAGTTCCGGCACACATCAAGGGGTATCAGTATTTAAGGGATGCGATCATTTTGTCTGTCAATGACATGGAAATGCTCAATTCCATTACTAAGGTATTATATCCAACCATTGCGAAACGCCATCAGACAACACCGAGCAGAGTGGAGCGGGCGATCCGACATGCGATCGAGGTGGCATGGAGCCGGGGAAAGATGGATACCATTGATGAATTGTTTGGATATACTGTAAGCACCGGAAAAGGGAAACCCACGAATTCTGAATTTATAGCACTGATCGCAGATAAAATCAGACTAGAATATAAAAATCGGTCTTTAAATTAGATGAATTTTGGAGTATAATCATAAATAAAAACGGGTGTACCCAGGGAGGGGAATACAGATGAAAAAAATTCTGTTTGCTACATCAGAAGCAGTACCTTTTATCAAAACAGGAGGACTCGCTGATGTTGCCGGCTCACTGCCTAAGTGCTTTGACAAAAAATATTTTGATATACGCGTGATCTTACCGAAATATGCCTGCATGAAACAGGAATGGAAAGACAAAATGGAGTATGTGACCCATTTTTATATGGATCTGGGATTTAAGAACTGCTATGTAGGCATTATGCAGATGCAGTATGACGGGATCCAGTTTTACTTCATTGACAATGAATATTATTTCAGCGGTCCGAAACCATATGACAGTGCACCATGGGATCTTGAGAAATTTGCTTTCTTTTCCAAAGCTGTGTTATCGGTTCTTCCGGTGATCGGATTCAGACCGGATATCATCCACTGTCATGACTGGCAGACAGGACTTGTTCCGGTTTACCTTCACGATTCTTTCCAGGAGAATGAATTCTTCCGTGGAATCAAGACTGTTATGACAATACATAACCTGAAATTTCAGGGTGTATGGGATGTTAAGACTGTTAAGGATATCACAGGCCTTTCCGATTACTACTTTGCGCCGGATAAACTGGAAGCATACAAGGACGCAAACTTCCTGAAGGGCGGTATGGTATTTGCAGATGCCATTACCACAGTAAGTAATACCTATGCAGAAGAGATCAAGACACCGTTTTATGGTGAGAAGCTGGACGGACTTCTCAATGCGAGAGCCAACAGCCTGCGTGGTATTGTAAATGGTATTGATTACAATGAATTCAATCCGGAGACAGATCCGAATATCACCAAGAACTACAATGCAAAGAACTTCCGCAAGGAGAAGATCAAGAACAAGATCCAGCTTCAGAAAGATCTTGGACTTGAGCAGGATCCGAAAGCTATGATGATCGGTATTGTATCCCGCCTGACAGATCAGAAGGGATTTGATCTGATCGCTTATATCATGGACGAACTGTGTCAGGATGCGGTTCAGATCGTTGCTCTTGGTACCGGTGAGGAACGTTATGAGAATATGTTCCGTCATTTTGACTGGAAGTATCATGGCAAGGTATCTGCACAGATTTACTATGATGAGGCAATGTCTCACAGAATTTATGCAGCATCTGACGCATTTCTGATGCCGTCACTGTTTGAGCCATGTGGCTTAAGCCAGCTGATGAGCCTTCGTTATGGAACTCTTCCGATCGTCAGAGAGACCGGTGGTCTGAAGGATACAGTTGTCCCGTACAATGAATTCGAGGGAACCGGAACAGGATTCTCCTTCGTAAATTACAATGCACATGAAATGCTTGCTACGATCCGTTATGCAGAGAGTGTATATTATGACAAGAAACGTGAATGGAATAAAATGGTAGATCGCGCGATGGCTGCAGATTTTTCCTGGAACAATTCCGCACGTCAGTATGAGGAAATGTACAATTGGTTAATTGGTGAGTAAGGATTCACCGAAGCGGTTCTCGCAATAAAAAGGCGCAGACGACAGATAATATGTCGTTTGCGCTTTTTTATTGCGGGAATATACATGGATGTTATTGTATGTCTGCAAAAAAAAATATGAAGATGTTTGTTTATCAAACAGGAATTGTGCTAAAGTGAGAAAAAATATAAATGTTAATGATAAATAACTTTTGAATTGGTATTATTTGTACGAAACTTATCAGAATAATCAGTTATTGTCAAATAACTTAAATTGTGTTACATTTATATTAGTGCATCGTTTTTGAAATAACTATACCATTCACTTGTCTGTGAATCTGATTGATATAGTTATTTACGAAACGATGTACCAGTGGATAATACAGATATATGTATTGACCATGTAAATTGTACTTATGATGAGGTGACAATATGACACTGGACAAATTAAAGACTGGAGAATGTGGCAGAATCATCAGTGTTCGTGGCGAGGGGGAGCTGAGACATCATCTTCTGGATATGGGGCTTACACCGGGGACAGAAGTGTCTCTTCGTAAAACAGCTCCTATGGGAGATCCGGTACAGCTTGTGCTGCGCGGATATGAGCTGACATTGCGGCTGGCGGAAGCTGCAAAGATTGAGATCGTATCGATCGAATCCATGACGGAAACGAAGAAAGAAAATGAACGGCATCAGCCGATTGCTCATCCTGGTGTGGGAGAACTTGGAAAGGCTCGAGATTATCGTAAGAACCGGATCGGTGATACGATTCCCAAAGGGGAACCGATCACGTTTGCACTGGCAGGTAATCAGAACTGTGGAAAGACAACTCTTTTTAATCAGCTGACAGGTTCCAATCAGCATGTTGGTAACTTTCCAGGTGTAACTGTTGACAAGAAAGAAGGAAGCATCCGGAGGCATCCGGAGGCAACGGTAACGGATCTTCCTGGAATCTATTCACTTTCCCCGTATTCCAGCGAGGAGATCGTAACAAGAGATTTTCTGCTGAATGAGAAGCCGACAGGAATCATTAATATTGTAGATGCTTCCAATATTGAGAGAAATCTTTATCTTACCATGCAGCTGATGGAGCTTGGAATCCCAATGGTGCTGGCCTTAAATATGATGGATGAGGTAAGGGCAAATGGAGGCTCTGTTCGGATCAATGAACTGGAGGAGATTTTAGGAATTCCGGTTGTACCTATTTCAGCAGCGAAGAATGAAGGAATTGATGAGCTGATCGATCATGCAGTCCATGTTGCAAGATACAGAGAAGCACCAGGAAGAATTGATTTCTGTACTGACAATCAGTCACCGAAGGATCCGGTAGGCGCACTTCACAGATGTATCCATGCAGCCGTTCATCTGATCGAACCCTATGCAAAAAAAGCAGGACTTCCTGTACGTTTTGCAGCTACGAAGATCGTAGAGAAAGATTCTCTGATCGAAAAACGTCTGGCTTTGCCTGAAGGTGAAAAAAAGGTTCTTGATGGGCTGGTACATGTTATGGAGAAGGATGGCGGTCTGGACCGTGAGGCAGCTCTTGCGAACATGCGCTTCAATTTTATTGAAAAGCTTTGTGAGAAAACTGTGGTAAAACCGGCAGAAAGCCGTGAACATAAACGAAGTGTCGCCATAGATCGTATCCTTACCGGAAAATATACAGCAATTCCCTGTTTTGTGGGAATTATGGCAATTGTATTTGTGATGACGTTTAATTATCTGGGAGCCTGGCTTTCAGACGGAATGACTATGGTCGTGAACTGGGTAATTGCACTTATTGGCAGGGGACTGGAGGTGGCAGGTGTCAGCTCAGTACTGCAGTCACTGGTTGTGGATGGAATTTTAAGCGGTATCGGAAGCGTGATTGGATTTCTTCCTACGATCGTTACTTTGTTTTTCTTCCTGTCAATCCTGGAAGATACCGGATATATGGCTCGTGTAGCCTTTGTTATGGACAAGCTCCTTCGAAAGATTGGACTTTCCGGAAGAAGCTTTGTGCCGATGCTGATCGGATTCGGCTGTTCGGTGCCGGCCATTATGGCAACCAGAACATTATCCAGTGAACGTGACCGGAAAATGACGATCCTGATTACTCCGTTTATGAGCTGCAGTGCCAAGCTTCCAATCTACGGACTTCTCACCAGTGCATTTTTCCCGAAGCAGTGGAGAGGAGTTGTGATGATCAGCCTTTATTTTGCAGGAATTCTCTGCGGGATCCTGTATGCGCTGATCCTGAAAAAGACGAAATATAAGGGAGAGCCGGTTCCGTTTGTCATGGAGCTTCCCAATTACCGGCTTCCTTCTGCAAAAAGTGTAGGACAGCTGATCTGGGAAAAGGCGAAGGACTTTATACAGAAAGCGTTTACAATTATTTTTGCGGCAACGCTGATCGTGTGGTTCCTGCAGAACTTTGATGCAGGTCTTAACCTTGTTACCAGCACAGATCAGAGCCTTCTGGCAAAGATCGGAAGCATCGTGGCACCACTTTTTGCTCCGCTGGGCTTTGGTGACTGGAGAGTATCCACCGCATTGATCACGGGCTTTATGGCAAAAGAGAGCGTTGTG
This sequence comes from Blautia sp. MB18-30, assembly GCF_023669475.1. NCBI lineage: Bacteria > Bacillati > Bacillota > Clostridia > Lachnospirales > Lachnospiraceae > Blautia > Blautia sp. MB18-30. The sequence continues at coordinate 155,540 of NZ_JAMOYY010000002.1, forward strand.
TCTACGCTGACAGTCCTTCTGGGCGGAAATACGGCATTGCTTCAGACTTTATTTACACCGTTTACTGCTTACGTATTTTTGATTTTTACCTTGCTCTATACACCCTGTGTTGCAGCTATTGCAACTGTGCGTCGGGAGATGGGAACTGTAAGAGCTGCCGCCGGTATTGTAGCAGTACAGTGTGCCACTGCATGGATCGTTGCGTTTGCGGTACATGGTGTGGGAATGATGCTTGGATTATAGAAAAAATACCTTACATATGGCTTTTCACAAACTGCAGAAAACATTCTGCAGAGGTTGTGAGAGCCATATTTTTTTTATGGGCAATTCCAACAGATAGCTTTTTCAGTCCATTAACCGGGACAGCAACAAGCGAAGGCTGACGAAAGAACTGAAAGCTGCTTTCTGTAAGAAGGCTGATCCCTTCGCCAATTTCCACTGCGCTGACAATAGATTCTGCGCGGGCAGTACGCAGAAGCTGAGGGTGGATCCCTGCATTATGAAAACTTTGCATACAGAAACGGTAAATGGAGGTGTGCGGAGGCATCAGGATAAAAGATTCTTTTTTCAGTTCGGAAAGAGAGACCGATTTTTTGGACGCAGAGGGATGAGCTTCAGGAAAAACAGCAACCAGACGGTCTGCTGTGAGAGCATGAAAAGTATAGAGCTCCGGGTCTATCATGTGTTTTCGTACAAAGATCAGATTAAAAAAGTCTTTTTCAAGACCGGAAAGAAGTTCTTCGTCTTCTACCTCCTTCAGAGAAAAAGAAAGCTCCGGGTGTGTATCACAAAAACTGTGTATCACAGAAGTAAGATGGTACTGAGAAAGAAAAGGAAGTGTTCCAATATGAAGTGCCTGGAGCTTACTGTCCTTAAAATGGTACACTGCTTCCAGAGAACGATGATACTGTCTGGAAATCTTAAGTGCTTCTTTGTAAAAAAACTCTCCTTCAGGAGTAAGCACAGCAGTACGCTTGCTGCGGTCCCATAAGGTAAGCTCCAGTTCTTTTTCCAGTTTCATGATCTGCTTGGAAAGGGAGGACTGGGAGATATGCATAGCTTCTGCAGCATCAAAAAAAGTCCGGGATTGAGCTGCACAGATAAAATAGTCGATCTGTTCAAGAGTCATGGTAACACCTGCCTTTTAGAAAATAGTGACAAATCATTCCATATTGGAAACAATTATATCATAGAAAGAATTGATTCACCATGTAAAAAAGAGATAAAATAACATAAGAAAATAAAGATGTTACTGAGAACGGAGTGAACAGTAATATAAAGATAACGCAGGAGGTTTTTTATGGCAGAAAAAGTAAGAGATCTGAGAAGTGCTCTGGCACTTCTGGAGCAGATGCCAGATCAGCTGATCGAAACAGAGGTGGAAGTTGATCCGATGGCAGAGCTTGCAGGGGTATATCGTTATGTAGGAGCCGGTGGAACGGTGAAGCGTCCCACAAAGGAAGGACCTGCCATGATCTTTAATCGTATAAAAGGACACCCGGATGCAAGAGTAGCTATCGGTCTTCTGGCAAGCAGAAAAAGGGTTGCTGCTTTACTTGACACTCAGCCGGAAAATCTTGGAAAGATGCTCTGCAAAAGCGTGGAGAATCCAATTCCACCGGTCGATCTTGAAAGTGATGCACCGTGTCAGCAGGTGGTGCATAAGGCAGCAGATCCGGATTTTGACCTCTATAAGCTGGTTCCTGCGCCAACGAACACACCGGATGATGCGGGCCCGTATATCACACTTGGCATGTGCTACGCCACACACCCGGATACTGGAGTTCACGATGTGACCATTCATCGTCTTTGCATTCAGGGAAAAGATGAGCTTTCCATTTTCTTTACACCTGGTGCCAGACATATCGGAGCAATGGCAGAGCGTGCTGAGGAGCTGGGACAAAGGCTGCCGATTTCTATCAGTATCGGAGTTGATCCTGCTATTGAGATCGGTTCCTGTTTTGAGCCGCCTACAACACCACTGGGGTATGATGAGCTGTCTGTAGCCGGTGCACTGCGCAAAGAGCCGGTGAAACTCTGTAAATGTTTAACCGTTAACGAGCGTGCCATCGCCAATGCGGAATACGTGATCGAGGGAGAAGTGATTCCGGGTGTGCGTGTAAAGGAAGATCAGAACAGCAATACCGGATACGCCATGCCGGAGTTTCCGGGATATACAGGGCCTGCAAGTGATCAGTGCTGGCTGATCAAGGTTACAGCAGTGACACATCGTGAAAATCCGATCATGCAGACCTGTATCGGGCCAAGTGAGGAGCACGTATCCATGGCGGGAATCCCTACAGAGGCCAGCATCTATGGCATGGTGGAAAAAGCAATGCCTGGAAGACTTCAGAACGTATACTGCAGCAGTGCCGGAGGTGGAAAGTATATGGCTGTCCTTCAGTTTAAAAAGCTTTCTCAAAGTGATGAGGGAAGACAGCGTCAGGCTGCACTTCTTGCATTTTCCGCCTTCAGTGAGCTGAAAAATGTATTTCTGGTAGATGAAGATGTGGACTGCTTTGATATGAATGACGTACTTTGGGCGATGAATACGAGATTCCAGGGGGATGTGGATGTGATCACCATTCCGGGTGTCCGTTGTCATCCTCTTGATCCGTCCAATGATCCTGCATTTTCTCCAAGTATCCGTGATCATGGAATTGCATGCAAGACTATTTTTGACTGTACGGTGCCTTATGATCTGAAGGAAGATTTTCACAGAGCCCGTTTTATGGAACTGGATCCGGAGAAATGGCTGAAAAAATGAAAAAGAGAATTATAGTTGGTGCGACAGGTGCAAGCGGCCTGCCGCTCCTTGTAAAATGTCTGGAGATCATCCGGGAGAATCCGGATTTTGAGTCTTATCTGATCATGAGTTCCAGTGCAGAGCTGACTCTTCGCCAGGAGACGGAGCTGGAACCGGAGGATGTGAAACGATTGGCAGATCATGTATGTGCACCGGGAGAAATTGGGGCAAAACCGGCCAGTGGTTCTTTCAAAACAGAGGGGATGCTGATCGTGCCCTGCAGCATGAAGACGATCGCGGGGATCCACAGTGGCTATGCGGATAATCTTATTCTGCGTGCGGCAGATGTGACGGTCAAGGAACAGAGAACACTGGTGCTGGCAGCCAGAGAAACACCGTTAAGCGGGATTCATCTCCGAAATCTTTATGAGCTTTCCATGCTTCCGGGAGTGCGGATCATTCCGCCGATGCTGACGTTTTATCATAAACCGGAGAGCATTGATGATATGGTGTATCATATTGCGGCAAAGCTTTTGGAACCGTTTGGGATCGAAGCAAAGGAGTATCGCAGATGGAATGGATTATAAAAGAGTGTGTGGAGACTGCAGGCTGTGAGCTGGAGGTCAGTGCTGCATTTATCGGAGAGGATGTGCTTATCTGTCTGAAAGGCGGAGAGAGACCTCATCTGGGATGTGTGGTGCAGACGGAACCGAGAGTGTCTCTGACAGGGGATGGTTCTGTGAGTGCGACTTCTTCAGTTTTGAATTTTCCGGGACATAAGGACGAGGTGATCTGCCGGTGGATGGCGGAGAAGGTTTCGAAAGAGCTGGGAAAGAGAGTGGTTTGCACCGGGGGATTTCATAAGGATGGTATTTCGGAGAAAGAGATCCGGGAGGTGCAGGGAAGTGTTGTGCGTCTGACAGAGATGGTGATAGAAGGACTGCAGCGGTAGTTGAGTAACGAACGGCCGGAACCTGCTAAAGTTATTTTCCAAAAGTCCGAAACTTTCTTCGCTCAAACAGCGAATTTTTGAAAAATAACGCAGATTCCAGCCGTCTAAAATGTTTCTGTATTCTATTTATTTTCAAATATATTCTCGCGGGTAATATTCTTAGCCCACTTCCCACTGAGATACCTTTTGATCACCCATGGCCACTTCACAAATTCATCCGTACAGAGCAGAAAATACACCCACATAACCGGCAGCTTCAGTACAAAAGCAGCGAAGAATCCAAGGGGTACTGCATATACCCACATATCAATGGTATCACAGATCAGACCAAACTTTGTATCACCACCTGCCCGGAACACACCAGCGATCAGGGTTGTATTTACGGCAGACCCCATAATATAGTAGCTGTTGATCAGAAGCATATATTTCAGATAATGCATGGCAGTGGGTGTCAGGGACGCAAATCTCATTACGAACGGTGTGATGGCAAGAACGATAAGTCCGCCCAAAAAACCTGCAATAACAGTAAGCTTCAGTGTTTTGGAAGCATAACGCTTGGAACGTTCCAGATCGCCCTGCCCCATAACATTGCCTAGAAGGATACCTCCTGCACTGGCAATACCGAAACAGAAAACAGAGCCGATATTACGGACTACTACAACCAGAGAATTGGCAGCAACCGCATCCGTACCAAGATGCCCCAGGATCACAGAGTACATGGAAAAACCAATACTCCAGGAAATATCATTGCCAAGAGCCGGCAGGGAAAGCCGCACGAAATCACTGAACAGCAGTTTGTTTTTTGTGAACATACATCGGAGATCCAGTCGGACATTTTTGCTGAAAGCAGAAACAATAAAACAGGCGATCAGCTCGATCATTCTGGAAAGTGCAGTAGCAATAGCCACACCGGTAGCACCAAGCTTGGGTGCTCCGAACAATCCGAAGATAAAAGTCGCATTCAAAAGGATATTCAGTCCAAATGCCAGCATATTCATCGCCATGCTGGTAGTTACCCGGCCAATGCTTCGAAGGACAGCCAGATAAACCTCCGTCATACCCCAGCAGATATAGGTGATACCCATAATGCGGATATAGGAAGAACCAATGGCCAGAAGCTCCGGATCGTTGGTGAACAGTCTCATCATCATCTGTGGCATGGTAAATGCAACGAGTGCCACGAGAACAGAGATGATCATGGAAAAACGAAGAGCGATTCCCTCGATGATCTGAATGGCTTTGTAATCTCCCTTTCCATAATACTGGGCACAAAGCAGGGTGGCTCCCGTACCAAGACCGTAATAAACCATAAACAGGACATTGGAATAATTCGCTGCCAGGGATACTGCGGAGATGGATGACTGACCTACAAAGTTCAGCATGATAACATCGGCGGAATTGACCGCTGCACTTAGCAGATTCTGAATGATGATGGGGATGACAAGCTTAACGATCTGTGGATAAAAATCATCCTGCTGTGAAAGTTGATTTCTCATTTCCTCCTCCAAAAAAATACAATTACAATGACGTGAAAAACAGTAGATCACATACATGGTAACTGTGTCAGCTTTTGTAAAAAATGAAAGCAGACATGATTGCACGATAACATAGTTTGCAGGCAGTGTCAATCAGCAAACTGTGGAACTGTTTAAACAACTTACGGGAAAATGACGAATACAAAAAATGAATAAAAAATGCATAAAAAACCATATCAGCAGTTGTTGAGATTTCCAATCCATGATAAACTGAATGAAGATATTTTTCAGAGAAAGAGGAGTAAAAAATATGCCAGTTTTTGATTTCAGCGCAGCACCGGCAGATAAAAAAGAGACAAAAAGCCAGTGCACATATACAACGTTTCGTTCCAATGAAACAAAAGCCACACCGGAGAAACCGGTGCTGATCCTGGATAACAGCAAAAGAGAGTGGAAACATCATTCTTGCGGATATTTTTCCAATCCTGCGAAGCAGACTGCATTTGAGTTTAAGGAAGAGGACGGTGTTTTTCCGGCAGACATCCTGAAGATCGATTCCCGTTTTACAAGCCTGATCAAATGGCTCGGAGAAAATCATATCAACATCCGTCTTTCAGGACAGAATACAGAAGAAGGATATGCTGTTTACAAAATCCGCGAGATCGCTTTTGGCGGAGGCACCAAGCTTTCTGCTGAGGACGGATTTCTTCAGTTTATGATCGAGCGTCTGTTTGCAAGCAGTGCGCCGGCAGAAGAAAATGAGAACGATGAGGAGGAAGAAGACGGTGACGATATGAAGCTTACCAGTATTCAGAGTATCACCGACTTTATGAACTGTGCCGGAAAGACTATGCCGGATAATATCCGTCTCTGGGCAAGAAGAAATCTGGCAGTTGCCCGTTCTCATGAGGTTTCTCAGGAGGAAAGACGCCATGCCCAGAGAGCACTTTCCATCATGATGAATATTCAGTGGAAGCATAATTATTTTGAGTCTATTGATCCGAAGGAAGCACGTCGTATCCTGGATGAGGAGCTTTATGGAATGGAGCGTGTAAAACAGAGGATCATTGAGACGATCATTCAGATCAACCGTACTCATACACTTCCTGCTTACGGACTGCTTCTTGTAGGACCGGCAGGTACCGGTAAATCTCAGATCGCTTATGCAGTTGCAAGAATCCTGAAAATGCCGTGGACAACCCTGGATATGAGTTCGATCAATGATCCGGAACAGCTTACAGGAAGCTCTCGTGTTTATGCAAATGCCAAGCCTGGAATCATCATGGAGGCTTTTTCCATGGCAGGAGAATCCAATCTGGTATTTATCATCAATGAGCTTGACAAGGCTGCATCAGGTAAAGGAAACGGAAATCCGGCAGACGTGCTTCTGACACTGCTGGATAACCTTGGTTTTACAGATAACTATATGGAATGTATGGTTCCGACAGTTGGTGTCTATCCTATTGCCACAGCCAATGATAAGGCACAGATCAGCGCACCGCTTATGTCACGTTTTGCAGTGATCGATATTCCGGATTACACACCGGAGGAAAAGAAGATCATCTTTTCCAGATTTGCGCTTCCCAAGGTTCTGAAACGTATGAGCCTGAAACAGGAAGAATGTATCGTAACGGATGAGGCGCTGGACGCAGTAATTAAGAAATTTGAAGATACCACAGGAATCCGTGATCTGGAGCAGGCTGCGGAGCATATTGCGGCCAATGCTCTGTATCAGATCGAGGTGGATCATGTGAAGGCTGTAACCTTTACCCCCGAGATGGTACAGGAGCTTCTGGACTGACAAAGGGATCTGTTTTGCAATGATAAAAATGCTTCCGGAGATTTTTTCGGAAGCATTTTTGGCTGAGGGAATGCACCTGTTTATGCCGGGCCTGTCTGATCGTAAAGGAAAATTATAAAAATAATGAAATCAGGGATTGCCTGAGAAAGTGTAAATGTGTATAATGAGATAAAAGAGCGTGCGCGTGAACACAAAGCACACAGGAGAGGTTTTGGAGGGTAAAATATGGCAGTAACATTACAACAGATTGCGGAAGCAGCAGGAGTTTCAAGAGGCACTGTGGACAGGGCACTGAACAACAGAGGCCGTATCCGCCCGGAAGTAGAAGAAAGGATCAAAAGGATCGCCCGGGAGATGGGATACCAGCCCAGCCGTGCCGGTCGTGCCCTTGCCATGGCAAAGAGAAAGATCCGTATCGGTGTGATCCTTCAGTATATGGAGACTCCTTTTATGCAGCAGGTTTTAAATGGGGTCCTGGAAGCAAAAGAAGAAGTGGAGAGCTTTGGCGGAACAGTAAAGATCTATGAGATCGAGGGCGTGGAACCGGAAAAAGTAATGGCTGCAATGGAAGAACTCCGGGAAGAGGGCTTTAATGGAATCGCGCTGACTCCATCAGAAGATCAGCTTTTGAGAGCGAGGATCAATCAGTATCAGGAAGAGTATGGAATTCCGGTAGTTACCTTTAATGCGGATCTGGAAGATACAAAAAGGTTATGCTTTGTGGGACAGGATACCTTTCAGGCCGGTCGTACGGCAGCAGGTCTGATGGGGGAGATGACAGGCGGAAACGGGCAGGTTGCCATAATTTCCGGACAGGTTGCCAATCCTGGTCTGATCAGCAGGCAGAAAGGATTTACGACAGAGATTAAAGAAAGCTTTCCGGGAATCGAGATCGTGGATATAAGGTATTCTTATGATGACGAATGGGTGGCATCCAAGATTGTGGAAGAATTTCTGGAGCTTTATCCGGAGCTGACCGGGATCTATATTACGGGTCATGGTGTAAAGGGTGTCTGCCAGACCTTGCAGAAGCTTGGAAAGGATAAAACTATGCATGTGATCGCCAATGATTTCCTGGAAGAAAATCTGAAATGGCTGAAAGAGGGGACGATCAATTTCCTTATCGGTCAGGATGCGGCTGTACAGGGACATTCTCCGGTGATTATTTTGTTCCAGCTTCTCTTTGACAGCAAGGCACCGGAAAAGGAATACCAGTATACAGATATTGTGATCCGGACGAAATATAATATGGGTTAAAAAGTCAGTATAAACATTAAAATTGCTGTTGTGCACGGAGTCTATAGTCAGATTATATATCAGGGTTCTGTACAGAAAAAAAGCAGATTCAGGAGGAAAAATGAATTATAAAAATGTAAAGATCGCAGAAGGTGCCAGGATCGCAAAGCAGTCTGTGATCCTTGGAAATGTAACGATCGGCCGTGACAGCTGTGTATTATATTATGCGGTGATCCGCGGAGATGATGCGCCGGTAGTGATCGGAGAAGAAACAAATATCCAGGAAAACTGTACCATTCATGTGAGCCACAACATGCCGGTCCATATCGGAAACAACGTTACTGTGGGACATAATGCGGTGATCCATGGATGTACCATCGGAGACCGGACATTGATCGGAATGGGAGCCGTGATCCTGGATGGTGCAAAGATCGGAAACGACTGTATCATAGGAGCCGGCAGTCTTGTGACTAAAAATGCGGTGATCCCGGATGGTTCTCTGGTAATGGGAAGTCCGGCCAGGATCAAACGAAATCTTACCTGGGAAGAGAAGCTTGGTATCGTGGAAAACAGCAAAGAATATCTTGCTGTGTCCGAAGAGATGAAAGCACAGGATGTATTATAAAAAAGTGAAGAAGACATTTGTAAACGGACAGCTCCGACTGCTTTGTAATATGAGAAGCAGTCGGAGCTGTAACTTTGTTATATAAAATGCTTATATTTATCGTTTTTTTATTTATCGATCACTTCCACCGGTGTGTCATCCCGTGCATCCAGATCGTTGATATATTTTTTGGTCTCTTTTACGATCACATTGGAAAGCAGTAGTACTGCGATCAGGTTTGGAATAGCCATCAGTGCATTCAGGATATCCGCTACGGTCCATACCAGGTTCAGAGAAATAACAGGGGAGATGGCAGCTACCGCAATATACAGCACACGATAGGGGATGAGTCCCTTTTTGCCGGAGAAATACTCCACGCACCGCTCGCCATAATATGCCCATCCAAGGACTGTAGAATATGCGAAGGAAATGATACCCACTACAAGGATCACAGGACCAAGAACCGGGATCTGCTGAAAAGCCAGTGTAGTAAGAACACCGCCATCAGTGATATTTCCCATGTCGATCGAAGGATTTTTCATAATACTGGTTACCAGAACAAGACCGGTCATCAGACATACCACAACGGTATCCCAGAATGTACCGGTGCTGGAAACGAGAGCCTGACGAACCGGATTTCTTGTCTGTGCGGCAGCAGCGGCGATGGGGGCAGAACCCATACCGGATTCATTGGAAAAAAGTCCTCTTGCGATTCCATACTGCATGGCCATCATGATACCACGTCCTACAAGACCTCCTGCAGCAGCACCAGGGGTAAAAGCAAATTTGCAGATGGTTTTTACTGCGGGAATGATAAAATCGAAATTGATCCCCAGGATGATGATACATCCGATCACATAGAAAAATGCCATAAACGGAACAAGACGTTCACATACATTGGCGATGGATTTGATCCCGCCGAAAATAACAAGGGCAGTAAGAACTGCCACAGCAATGCCGATCGCTGCCGGCGAAATATGAAGGTTCTCATTACATACCGTTGCAATGGCATTGACCTGGGTAGCACATCCGATTCCAAAGGAAGCAAAGCCACCGAAAAAGGCAAAGATCAGACCAAGCCAGCGCATATTTAATCCGCGCTCTAGGGCATACATAGCACCACCCTGCATACGGCCGTCTTTGGTTTTGACGCGGTATTTTACAGCGATGAGAGACTCACTGTATTTGGTGGCGATTCCGAAGACACCGGTAAGCCAGCACCAGAGGACTGCACCGGGACCGCCAAGAGCAATGGCAGTACCGACACCGATGATATTTCCGGTTCCAATAGTGGAAGCAAGGGCTGTTGTCAGGGCGCCAAACTGGCTTACTTCACCTTCCGCATTGGTATCTTTGGTGACAGACAGGCGAATGGCGGTACCAATCTTACGCTGGATCACACCGGTACGGATGGTCATGAAAATATGGGTGCCCAGAAGTAAAATGATCATCCACCAGCCCCACACCAGACTGTCGATCTGGTTTATCACACTTCCGATTGCATTCATCATAGAAATCTCCTCCCTTTCTCAAAGCGAAATATCCGCAGGACTGCAGAAATAACACAAAGGCGTACAGACACAGGAAATATGTGCTGTACGCCCTTGTACGTTACGCTCTTAAGTTTTGATTATTGTGTCAATTATACAGGAATATTCAGAATAATGCAATAAAAATATTCCCTCTGAACAGAAGATTTTTTGCTTCAATATATGTTGATCAAAACACTACAGGACCTTCTTCGCAGTACATATAAAATCCCGGGCGTACTGTGGGAGATAGGTACCTCTTCGGTATGCAATTGTCAGTGTGCTGAAGACGCCATCTTCACCAATGGAAAAACAGGCTGGTTTTACAGGGAGGTCCATATTTTGAACATAGGTTTCCGGGGTGAAACACATACCAAGTCCTTGCATGCAGAGTTTGACACAGGTTTCTGTGTTGCGGCTCTGTATTGGCACATAAGGCTTGATATGGGCAGCTTTCAATGCTTCCAGCGAAAGCTGTCCGGTAGTCTGTTCCGGAAAATGCAGGATAAAAGGCTCTTCTGCCAGAAGTGAGAGATCAAGCTTCGGGTATATGCCGTGAGTGGATACACTGCCGGCAGCAGCCAATGGGTGCTCCGGAGGCATGATCAGAAGGATTTCTTCTTTTTTCAGCAGTTCGTATTCCAGCTTGGGGTGTTTATGTACTTCATTGAAAATGCCAAAATCAAGCTGATCATTGAGCAGAAGTTTTTCCTGGATAGAATATGCCTCTTCCAGGATATTGACCTTTACTTTAGGATATTTTTGAAAAAAAGAGGTCATGATCTGAGGAACCATACAGGTACTCCTCATCAGTGGGAAAGCAACATTCAGTTCTCCTTCATTATTTTCTGTAAGATCTTTCAGCTCTTTTTCCCAGTCCTGTTGTATCTGCAGGATCTTTCGGGTATACTCCATATATTTGCGGCCCGCAAAGGTAGGTGTATAGCTGTTTCCGCTGCGGCTGAACAGCTTGGTCCCCATTTCTCGTTCCAGTTTCTGGAGATGCTTGGTCAGGGTTGGCTGGGAAATATAAAGCTCCTGTGCGGCTTTTGTAAGATTCTGATATTTGGCAATGCAGAGAATGTACTTCAGTTCATGATAGTTCATGTTTTCCTCCAACTATTCCATTTTGGCATAATTTTTATGTATAATATGAATTTGACTTCCTGATATGCATATTTTACAATACATCCTATCATCATATCAAGGGGGAAAAAATAAATGAAAAACTGGCTGGAAAAACAGTTCAGACTGTCTGAGTTCAATACAAATATAAAAACAGAACTTCTGGCAGGACTGACAACTTTTGTAACTATGGCGTATGTGCTTGCTACGATCCCAAATATTCTGGCAGGCGCCGGTTATGATAAACACACGACTCTGACAGCTATGATCATTCTGATCATTGTGACCAGCTGTGCAATGGCATTGGTTACCAATCGACCGTTTGCTCTGGCTCCGGGACTTGGAAGCGTTGGAATTATTGCATCTATGATTACCAATGAAGGCGTAAGTATGCCGATCGCAGCAGGTGTGATATTCTGGAGTGGTGTTCTTTTTATCATAATTTCATTCTTTGGTCTGAGAGAAGCCGTGGTACGTGTGATCCCGGTAAGCCTGAAACAAGCGGTTAGTGCCGGTATTGGTCTGTTTATCGCACTTCTTGGTGCAAAAAACTGTGGCCTGATTGTGGCAAATGATGCAAAAAACTGTCTTTCCTTTGGAGATCTTGCATCTCCATCTGTGATCGTAGCAGTGATCGGATTTCTGATCCTTCTGGTGATCAAGGTACGAAATATACCGGGTGGTATGATTCTTGCGATCCTGCTGACCACTCTGGCAGGAATTCCTTTCGGTGTTACACATGCTCCGGAATCCATTTTTGCATTTCCGGCAGGTATCGGCCATCAGTTCCTGAAAGTTGATTTTATGGGAGCGCTGAATTTTGCTTATATTCCATTTCTGATCGCTCTGTTTGTACCGGATTTCTTTTCTACATTCGGAACAGTTCTGGGAGTGGGAGCAAAGGCAGGCTATCTGGATAAGGATGGAAATCTTCCGGGTATTGATAAATGCTTTAAGGTAGATGCGATTGCAACAAGCTTTGGAGCATTGTTTGGAATGCCGAGTCTTACTACTTATCTGGAGTCATCTGCAGGCGTAGAAGCAGGAGGAAAAACGGGACTTACGGTTATTTTTACAAGCATTTTCTTCGGACTTTCGCTGTTTCTGGCACCACTGGCTCTTGTGATCCCATCTGCGGCAACCGGTCCGGTGCTGATCTATATCGGCATCAATATGCTTGGTGCTATGAGAAATATTGATTATTCGGATATTACAGAGTATATTCCGGCATTTTTATGTGTAACCTTTACGATTTTTGCAAATAATATCGCAAATGGTATCTGCGTGGCGCTTCCGGCTTATCTCGTTATGAAGATCGCAGCAGGAAAGATCAAAAAGGTTGAACCGGTCATGTATGTACTGGTAGCAGTCTGTCTGTTGTATTTTTATTCAATTATCTAAGGATGGTGAAATGGTATGGAGCAGGTTCATCTGCTGATCAAAAACGCAAAGGTATTTAATTCCTATCTTAAGAAATTCATATCTGCCAATGTTGCGGTGAAAGATGGAAAATTTTATTACATAGACAGAAAACAGGATACGGATCTTCAGACTGACAATGTGATCGATGCAAAGGGATCATACATGATTCCAGGACTGACAGATATTCACATGCATATTGAGAGTTCTATGGCCACACCGGCTTTTTTTGGAAAATGTGCAGGAGAAAATGGTGTGACGACGGTGGTTTCAGAGCCTCACGAAATGGCCAATGTCAAAGGGATCCGAGGGATTCTGGAAATGATCTCTGCGGCAAAGAATGCACCTATCGATATTTTTTACGGGATTCCAAGCAGCGTTCCGTCAACCAGTGAAAAGCTGGAAACAACAGGCGGGATCATTGACTGCAGTGCAATGAAGCATCTGCTGGAAGAAAAAGATGTGGTATGTGTAGGCGAAATCATGAATTACCGGCAGATCATCCGGGAAAATGATCTGGAGATCAGCCGGTTTCTGGAATATCTGAAAAAAGACCATCCGGGATATGTGATCGAGGGACACTGTCCGTCATTACTGGATCTGGATCTTGCAAAGTTTCTTTATCTGGGTATTAATGGTGATCATACAGAACATACTCTTGAGGAAGTAAAGCAGCGGATCGAAAACGGAATGTTTTTTGAGATCCAGGATAAAATGTTGAAACCGGAAATCCTGGAATATATCTGCCAGAACCAGCTCTACGAGTATTGTTCCTTTGTAACAGATGATACTATGGCAGATGTTTTGTATGAGCAGGGACCGCTGAATGCAGTGGTACAGAAAGCGATCGATATGGGATTTCCGATGGAACAGGCAATCTACTGTGCCACATATACACCATGTCAGCGGATGCATTTTTATGACAGAGGAGCTATCGCACCGGGAAAACTTGCGGACTTTATGCTGCTTAAAGATCCGTCCGTTCTTAAACCGGAAGCTGTATTCAAAAATGGTGTTCCGATTTATGCAAAGGATGAACCGCAGTTGCCGCTGTCTGCTTCCACATATGAATTTCCGGCAGATTTTTACCGGAGTGTACAGCTTCCGGAGATTTTTCTGAAGGATTTTCAAGTGAATGCTCCTTTTCAGGAAGGATATGCAACGGTTCGTGTGATAGAGATCAATTCGGATCGTACCCATACTACTGAAAAACTGGTGGAAATGCCGGTGAAAGCTGGAAAGATCTGCTGGGAAAACAGCGGATGTCTTCTGGCTATGGTGGTGGAACGTCATGGGAAGAACGGAAATATCGGCTATGGATTTCTTACAGGCTCCTGCTTGAAAAAGGGAACTGTGGCAACAACATATTTTCATGATCATCATAATCTCTTTGTGGCAGGAAGCTCTCCGGATGATATGTTATTTGCTGTAAACAGGATCCGGGAACTGCAGGGGGGATTTCTGACAGTAAAAGATGGAAGGATCCTTTCTGAACTTGCACTTCCGGTATGTGGGCTTTTATCCGAAAAATCAATCAGGGAGAATGGCCTTGCATTGAAGGCGGTAAGAAAAAGCCTTACAGATCTGGGATATGTGCATAATAATCCGATCATGTCAGTGGCAACACTTGGATTACCGGTAAGCCCGGCACTGAAGCTGACTGATAAGGGACTGGTGGATGTAAAAAAAGGAGAAATTGTTCCGCTGATCGTAAACACAAAGAAAAATAAATAACATTGTTCTTATTGCAGCAATATAAGCGGACGTGAGTCGCGGAAGGCAGCATAATAATCAGATATCGTTGTAAAAAAATCTGCAGATTTCAATCTTATGATTGGAATCTGCAGATTTTTTGTTATGGAGAAAAAACAAAAATCATGGTAAAATAAAAATACATGATATAAAAGGTCAAATTAGGAGAAAACATATGAAAAAGAATCACTTTGAATTAAAAAATTATGTTATGGCAACCGGTGTTTTTATTTTGGCGGTTGTAGCAGGGATTCTTATTTTTTTCGAGTGTGTGCAGAGGGCTGTACAGGTGAATTCTCAGAATACATTGAAGATAAATGTGCAGAGACAAAGTGAACACTTGCAGACGATACTGGATATTAATTATCAATATCTGAATGAGATTGCCTCTGCAATGGGAAAATCAGAAGAACTTTTTTCAGAAGAAAATAAAGAACGACTGGTATCCATTTATGAAAAAACAGACCTGGAGAGGGCTGCTCTTATTGATAAGAATGGAGATGCATACTACGACAATGGAGTAACCAAGAATGTTTCTCATCGCAGATATTTTCAGGAGGCCATCAGCGGAGAGCAGACCATCAGTGATCCCCTGGAGAGCAGTGTGGACCATGAAGTGAGGGTGGTTTTAGGCGTGCCGATATACAAAGATCATAAAGTCATCGGTGTGCTGGGCGGATCCTGTAATGTTACAGCGCTGAGTCATATGCTTTTTAATGATCTTTTTGACGGAGCGGGAAACAGTCTTCTGGCTACAAGTGATGGAGAGATCATTGCCTTTGACAGTGGTTCGGCGTCCGGTACGGAGATCACATATGGAATCAATCTTTTTAAATATTACGGAGAAAAAATCTCAAAGGAAAGAATACTCTTCAGGATATTCAGGAAGATTTTAAATTTGGCGAAAGAGGTCTGGTGAAGCTTAGCCTCAAAGAGCGAAAAGAAGAGGACCGGTATCTGGCATATATGCCTCTTGGATACAACGACTGGATGATCTGTTATGCAATTCCTGTAAAAAGTGCACAGCAGGCTTATGAATTCATTTCCGGTTATGAAATCCTATTTATGGGAAGCTTCTGTATTCTGGTGCTTCTCCTGCTCCTGTATATTGTTGTAAGAAATAATCAGGAGAAAGCAGAATTGGTACGTTCTGCCCAGAAGGATGCGCTTACAGGCGTTTATAACAGAGAGAATACGCAGAAGGTGATCGATGCTATTCTGAGAGAAAAAGCTCCGGAAGGCTTTCATGGCTTTCTGATCCTGGATATGGATCATTTTAAAGAAGTGAATGATGTTTACGGACATGTCATGGGAGATAATGTATTAAAGATGCTGGGAGGTTTTCTTAAAGAGCAGTTCCGGGAACAGGATGTGATCGGGCGTATCGGCGGGGATGAGTTTGTGATCCTGCTCTGTAATATCGGTTCACGGGAAAATATGGAGAGCAGAATAAAAAATCTTCATGAAAAGCTCAGGGAGATCCGAATGGAAGGAATGGGAGAGTATACATTTACTTTTAGTGCAGGAATTGCTTTTGCACCACAGGATGGAGATACCTTTATGGAACTGTATCAAAAAGCAGATCTTGCCCTTTATCAGGTGAAACGCTCCGGAAGGAATGGCTACAGGATCTATAAATAACAATAAAAAAGACAGAAGATATCCTGAAGAGAAAAAAGGAAATCTTCTGTCATTTTTTGTATAAATTGGAATGGGAAGCTTTGATATCCTTATGCTTCCGGAATTTTTTGAATGATCGTTCTGTTTATGACAACTAGGAAAGTTACGGACACGATCAGAGAAATGATCTCCGCAATGGGGAAAGACCACCATACTGCGTGAAGTCCACCGATGGAAGCAAGGATATAAGCTGCAGGTATCAGGACAAACAGCTGACGCATGATAGACACGATCATACTGAATACAGCTTTTCCGAGTGCCTGGAATACAGTCCCCGCAATGATACAGAACCATGCGATCAGATAGTGGATTCCTATGATACGAAGTGCAGGGATTCCGATGGTAAGCATATCTTCGGAAGCACTGAACAGTCCCAGCAATGTTTTCGGAATAAATTCAAAGGCAAGGAAACCAATGAATGTAAAACAGAATGCGATGGACATGCTGACTTTGACAGTTTTAAGCATACGCTTTCTGTGGCGTGCACCATAATTATAGGCAATGATCGGTGTAATGCCGTTGTTAAGTCCAAATACAGGCATGAAGAAAAAACTCTGCAATTTGAAGTAAACACCAAATACTGCAGTTGCAGTGACTGTGAACTGTACCAGGATCAGATTCATGCAATAGGTCATGATAGAACTGATGGACTGCATGATGATCGATGGAATACCTACTGCATAAATATGGCCGATGATCTTAAGGTCAGGACGGAAGCCCCTGAAGCTGAGCCGGACTTCATGATTAAATTTATGGTTGCAGATTCCGGCAACGATGCAGGCTACACACTGTCCGATCACAGTAGCTACAGCAGCTCCGGTAACACCCATTTTCGGAGCACCGAACAGACCAAAGATCAGGATCGGGTCAAGGATGATGTTGGTGATGGCACCGCACAGCTGAGAAGTCATGCTGAATATGGTTTTTCCTGTGGATGTGAGCAGACGTTCAAAGAAAAACTGTCCAAGCAGACCAAAGGAGAATATCATAACTGTGCTCAGATATTCAATCCCAAATTTAAGGATCTCAGGGTCTGCGTTATGTACCTGGCTGGCATAAAATGGTTTTACTACTGTAAATCCAAGGATCAGGAAAACCAGATAGCTTAAGCCATACAGGAAAGCAGCATTGCTGGCTGTCCGATCAGCTTTTTCAAAATTCTTTTCTCCAAGGGATTTGGAAAGCAGTGCGTTCATACCCACACCGGTACCTGCACCTACTGCGATCAGAAGTGTCTGCAGTGGAAAAGCCATGGAAACTGCCGTCAGAGCATTTTCGGAAAGCATGGCAACGAAAACACTGTCTACAATATTGTACAATGCCTGCACCAGCATGGAGATCATCATTGGCAGAGACATGTTTAGTACAAGCCTTCCTACGGGCATGGTCCCCATTTTGTTTTCTGCTATGGGAGCAGATGTACTTTTTTGATTCATATTTCCTCCATTTTGTATTTTGTAGTTTTTGACCTAATTATATATATTAGCATGAAAATATAAGGGATTCAAGAAAAGAATATCCTTCTGACATTATTATAAATGGTCCATACTATAAGTATTTAAACGATTTTGATAGTTGACATGAATTTTCAGATATGCTATGCTTATGAAGATTTTGAAGGACAAGAAAGAGTCTTTTCAAAGCAATTATTTTGGACCACTCCATTTTGGGGTCAAGGCCATACGGACAGCCGGGTCCACTGCCGCTGATGGTAACTTTGGTTGCCTTATTGATTGAGTTAGAAGCTCAAATTTTATAAGTTGGTTCCTTTGATAACCGTCATGCGCCTGTTGCGCAGACTTGTGAAACGGTCAATAAGAGTAGTAAAAGTATGATTGCTATATAGACTCTGACATATATCATCCGGATTCTGATCTCATGTAAATATGGGGATTCTCATATTTATATGCGATGAAAATAAAATCAGGAAGAATGATCTAAGCAGGTTTACGGTTTTTGTATCGGCCTGCTTTTTTTGTGCGGATAAAGGAACTGGAAATGGAGAAGCAATGAACAGAAGTCGTTTTAAACTGGACCAGAATCATGCTCCAATTCATGAAGCTCTGGAAAAATTCCTGCGTATGAGAGTAGTACCTTTCGATGTGCCGGGACATAAAAGAGGAAGAGGAAATCCGGAGCTTACTGAATTTCTGGGACAAAAATGTGTAGGTGTGGATGTAAACAGCATGAAGCCGCTTGATAATCTCTGTCATCCTGTATCCGTGATCCGGGAGGCGGAAGAGCTGGCAGCAGATGCATTTGGAGCAGCTCATGCATTTCTTATGGTTGGAGGAACTACAAGCTCAGTGCAGACTATGGTGCTAACTGCCTGTAAGAGGGGAGATGAGATCATTCTTCCCCGAAATGTCCACAGAAGTGTGCTGAATGCGTTGGTTCTGTGCGGAGCAATCCCGGTCTATGTGAATCCGGAGGTGGATCAGAGACTTGGGATTTCTCTTGGAATGCGACGTGAACAGGTGGCAAAGGCAATTAAGGAGCACCCAAATGCGGTGGCTGTGCTGGTGAACAATCCCACCTATTATGGAATCTGCAGTGATCTTCGCGCAATTGTACGCATGGCTCATGAAGCAGGAATGCTGTGTCTGGCAGATGAGGCACATGGAACTCATTTTTATTTTGGCGGAGGTCTGCCGGTTTCGGCAATGGCAGCTGGTGCAGATATGGCGTCTGTATCCATGCATAAAAGCGGCGGAAGCCTGACCCAGTCCAGCCTTCTTCTTACAGGACCAGGTGTTCATGCCGGTTATGTCCGTCAGATCATCAATCTGACTCAGACTACTTCAGGCAGCTATCTTCTGATGTCAAGTCTTGACATTTCGCGCCGGAATCTTGCACAGCGAGGACGCCAGATTTTTCATCAGGTAGCAGATATGGCAGAGTATGCAAGGGAAGAGATCAATGCTATTGGCGGCTATTACGCATTTGGAAAAGAACTGGTGAATGGAGATTCGGTTTTTGATTTTGACATTACGAAATTAAGTGTACATACCCTGGATATCGGACTTGCAGGGATTGAGGTTTACGATATACTGAGAGATGAATATGATATTCAGATCGAATTTGGTGATATCGGAAATATTCTGGCCTATCTGTCGATCGGAGATCGTGTCCAGGAAATAGAGCGGCTGGTAAGTGCTCTTGCGGAGATCCGCAGGCGATTCCAGAAGGATAAATCAGGATTGCTGGATCAGGAATATATCGATCCTCAGGTAGTGACAAGTCCTCAGGAAGCTTTTTATGCAGAAAAATGCAGCCTTCCTCTCAGAGAAACCGAAGGCAAGGTATGCAGCGAGTTTGTAATGTGTTATCCTCCGGGAATCCCGATCTTGGCTCCGGGGGAACGGATCACTCCGGAAATCCTGGATTATATTGAATATGCCAAGGCAAAAGGATGCAATATGACAGGCCCTGAAGATCCGGATATATTGCGTTTAAACGTACTGGCAGGGAGGTAAAGAAAATGGAAATGTGGTTTTCGGAATTTCATACACCGGATGTGAAGCATAGTATCCGGGTAAACCGTCAGCTTTATTCAAAGCAGAGTGACTATCAGAGAATTGATATTTTTGAGACACCGGAATTTGGCAGGGTGCTCACACTGGACGGTAATGTAATGCTCACAGAGCGTGACGAATTTATTTATGACGAAATGATCACGCATGTACCTATGGCTATTCACAAAGAAGCTAAAGATATTCTTGTGATCGGAGCAGGAGACGGCGGAGTTGTACGTGAACTGACCAGGTATGACCGTGTCAGCCATATTGATCTGGTAGAGATGGATCCTATGGTAGTAGAAGCCTGTCGCGCATATCTTCCGGGAAATGCCTGCAGGCTGGATGACAGGAGAGTGCACCTTCATTATGAAAATGCGTTGAAATATATACGCCGCTGCGAAAATAAATATGATCTTATTATTGTAGATTCCTCGGATCCTTTTGGCCCATCGGAGGGATTATTTACCCGTGAATTTTACGGAAACTGCTATAATGCGCTGAAGGCGGATGGAATCATGGTTAATCAGCAGGGAAGTCCTTTTTATTCCGAGGATGCGCATGCTATGCAGCGCAGTCACAAAAGAATTGCCAGTACTTTCCAGATCAGCCGTGTTTACCAGGCTCATATTCCTACCTTTGCTGCCGGCTACTGGCTGTTTGGCTTTGCAAGTAAAAAATATCATCCTGTGGATGACCTGGATTCGAAGGCATGGAATTCACTGAATCTTCGCACCCGTTACTATACTACAAGGCTTCACAAAGGTGCATTTTATCTTCCGGCTTTTCTGGAGGAAATGCTTCAGGAGGTGGAGGACTGATTTATGATCTTACCAAATATTGAAAATTTTATCGGTTGTGACAGCAGCTTTGAGGAAGCAGAAATTGTTCTTTACGGAGCTCCCTTTGATTCGACCACAAGCTTTCGTCCGGGAGCCAGGTTCGGTCCTTCTGCCATTCGTCATGAAAGCTTTGGACTGGAAACCTACAGCCCTTATCAGGATCGTGACCTTATGGATATCCGGGTATTTGACAGTGGAGATCTGGAGCTTTGCTTCGGCAGCAGTGAAAAAGCGCTTGCTGATATACAGGATCGTGCAGAGGAAATCCTGAAAGAGGGAAAAATGCCGTTGCTTCTGGGGGGAGAGCATCTGGTGACACTGGCTGCTGTGAGAGCTGCCGCCGGGAGATATCCGGGACTTCATATTATTCATTTTGATGCGCACGCAGATTTAAGAGACGATTATCTTGGTGCCCATTTAAGTCATGCGTGTGTTATCCGCAGATGCTATGATATTCTGGGAGATGGGAGGATACATCAGTTTTGTATCCGAAGCGGGGAGAGAGAAGAATTCCGGTTTGCAAAAGAGCATACAGATTTTCATCCCTTTACCTTTGAAGGCCTGGAAGAAACCGTACAGGAATTGGCCAGGAAGCAGGTGCCGGTATATTTTACCATTGATCTGGACTGTCTGGATCCATCTGTATTTCCGGGAACCGGTACACCGGAGGCAGGAGGCGTAAGCTTCCTTGAATTGCTCGCTGCTATCCGGAAGGTATCAGAATTAAATATTGTGGGAGCAGATGTCAATGAGCTGGCACCTATGCTGGATCCAAGTGGTGTTTCCACAGCTACAGCATGTAAGGTGGTCAGGGAACTGCTGCTGGCGGTGGCAAAATAAAAACAGTTACGAGAATTGAGTATAAAAAAGGAGACAAAAAACATGAGCAGAGTACTTGTAATCGGCTGCGGCGGAGTAGCCAGTGTAGCAATTCAGAAGTGTTGTCAGGCAGATACTGTATTTACAGAACTGTGTATAGCAAGCAGGACAAAAGAAAAATGTGATGCACTTGCCCGGAAACTGGAAGGAAAAACAAAAACAGTTATTACCACCGCAAAGGTGGATGCGGATGATGTAAACCAGCTGATCCAGCTGATCAATAGTTACAAACCGGATCTGGTAATGAACATTGCGCTTCCGTACCAGGATCTGACCATCATGGATGCATGTCTGGCATGTGGTGTAAACTATATGGATACGGCAAACTATGAGCCGGAGGATACGGATGATCCCAAATGGCGTGCTATTTACGAAAAACGCTGCAAGGAAGCGGGATTTTCCGCATATTTTGATTATTCCTGGCAGTGGGCATACCGGAAGAAATTTGAAGAGGCAGGACTTACAGCACTTCTTGGCTGCGGCTTTGACCCGGGTGTTACCCAGGCATATTGTGCATATGCATTAAAGCATGAGTTTGACCAGATCGATACCATTGATATTCTGGACTGCAATGGAGGAGACCACGGATATGCATTTGCAACCAACTTTAATCCGGAAATCAATCTTCGTGAGGTAAGTGCGCCCGGAAGCTACTGGGAGAATGGACACTGGGTGGAAATCCCTCCGATGGCGATCAAGCGGGAATATGATTTTGATCAGGTCGGCGATAAAGATATGTATCTTCTGCATCATGAGGAAATCGAGTCCCTTGCCCAGACAATTCCGGGAGTAAAGAGAATCCGTTTCTTTATGACCTTCGGACAGAGCTATCTGGATCACATGCGCTGTCTGGAGGATGTGGGAATGCTTTCTACTACTCCGATCAACTATAATGGACAGGAAATCGTTCCTATCCAGTTTTTGAAGGCTCTTCTCCCGGATCCGGCCAGCCTGGGTCCACGTACTAAGGGAAAAACTAATATTGGCTGCATTTTCACCGGGGTAAAGGATGGAAAAGAGAAAACCTATTATATTTATAATGTTTGTGACCACCAGGAATGTTATAAAGAGGTTGGAAGTCAGGCAATCAGCTATACGACAGGCGTTCCGGCTATGTGCGGAGCATTAATGATGCTTACCGGAAAATGGATCCGCCCGGGAGTGTACACAGTAGAAGAATTTGACCCGGATCCGTTCCTGGAAGCACTTGACAAATATGGACTTCCACGCAGCGAAAATCATGATCCGGAGCTGGTGGATTAATGGAAAGAACAGATACAAGACCACCCTTTGCAGCGTCCGGCGGAATTATTCCGCCGGAGCTGAGGAAGATCAAAACACCTTGTTATGTTCTCGACGAAGCGGCGCTTATAAAAAATGCAGAATTAATGGGGAATATTGCCAAAAGAACAGGCTGCAAAATGCTCCTGGCACAGAAGGCTTTCAGTAATTATGACTGCTATCATCTTTTGGAACCTTATCTGACGGGAACAGAAGCAAGCGGACTGTACGAAGCCAGGCTTGGTGCCCAGGAGATGCCTGGAAAAGAGGTACATGTATTTTGCGCCGGATATCGTGAGGATGAATTTGAGGAGCTGCTTAGCTTTGCAGATCATATAGTGTTTAACTCTCCTTCTCAGCTTCTTCGCTTTGGAAAAAGAGTGAAGGAGGCCGGGAAAAGTGCAGGGCTTCGGATCAATCCGGAATGCTCTACCCAGGAGGGACATGCTATTTATGATCCCTGTGCCCCAGGCAGCCGCATGGGTACCACAAGAGCACAGTGGGAGACTGCTGTGAGAAAGCATCCGGAGCTGATCGGATTATTGGATGGTATTCATTTTCACACCCTTTGTGAGCAGGACTCTTCTGATCTGGAAACTACTCTTACAGCAGTAAAGACGAAATTCGGAGATCTGATTTCTCAGATGAAATGGCTGAACCTGGGAGGTGGACATCATATTACAAGACCAGGCTATGATATTGCACGGCTTGAGAAGTGTATCAGCGCAGCAAAGGAAGAATGGAAAGTAGATGTTTATCTGGAGCCCGGAGAGGCATGGGCCTTAAATGCAGGATTTTTTTTGACAACTGTTCTGGATGTGCTGCAAAATGGTGATACCCGGCTTGCAATTTTGGATGGAAGTGCTGCCTGTCATATGCCGGATGTTCTGGAAATGCCTTATCGTCCTCCTCTTCTTGGAGCAGATGAACCGGGAGAAAATGCAGTCACAATCCGGCTCGGAGGACCAACCTGCCTGTCAGGAGATATCATAGGAGATTACAGCTTTTCAGAGCCGTTGAAGTACGGAGATATCCTCATGTTTGGTGATATGGCCATTTATACAACCTGCAAGAACAATACCTTTAATGGAATGCCTTTGCCTGATATATGGCTGAGACATGGCGATAAAACCATGGAACGTCTTACTGATTTTGGGTATGAAGATTTTAAAGGCAGACTTGGACGCTGCAGGAAATAAGAGCAGTTTTTTTGAAAAATAATATTGACAGGTTTAATGAAAAATGGGAGGGAGATTCAAAAATGAGCAAAAACGAAGGAAAAGGGTTAAAGTCTTTTAACAAGGGATTCCAAGTGCCTGATACCTACATTATCATCTTTTTTGTAGTTGTTTTCGCAGCACTTATGACATTTCTTGTACCAAAGGGATTTTACGAAACACAGGATATTTCATATATGATCAATGGTGTTGAGAAAACCCGTACAGTAATCAAAGACGGAAGTTTCCAGTATCTGACAGATGATACAGGAAATGTAGTAACAGAAGGAGTAGCACTCTTTAGTGGAGATGGTGGAACAGGATTTTTCAACTATATGTATAACGGAATCGTAAATAGTTCTGCAATCGAGATTATCGCATTTCTTATGGTAGTAGGTGGTGCATTCGGTATCATGATCCGTACAGGTGCGATTGAATCCGGATTGATCGGATTGATCCGTAAGGCAGAGGGAGCAGAAAAACTACTGATTCCGATACTTTTCGTACTGTTTTCTCTTGGTGGAGCAGTTTTCGGGATGGGAGAAGAAGCGCTTCCGTTTACTATGATTCTTTGTCCGTTGTTTGTAGCAGTTGGATATGATTCAGTTATCGCAGTTCTTGTTACTTATGTTGCAACACAGATTGGTTTTGGTTCATCTTGGATGAATCCATTCTCTGTAGGTATTGCACAGGGTATTGCAGGTATTGACGTATTCTCCGGAGCAGGATTCCGTATGGTAATGTGGGTAGTATTTACAGCACTCGGCTGTGGAATGACTATGTTCTATGCATCAAAGATCAAAAAGACTCCGACAATCTCAATCGCATATAAGACTGATTCATATTTCCGTGAGCAGAATGAAAAAACAGGAATTGACGAAGGACATTCATTTGGTCTTGGACACATTTTAGTTCTTCTGACACTGGCTGCTACAGTAGTATGGGTAGTTTGGGGAGTTATGACTCAGGGATACTACATGCCGGAGATTGCTACACAGTTCTTCATTATGGGAATTGTTTCTGGTGTGATCGGAGTTATCTTTAAACTGAACGATATGAAACTGAATGATATTGCAATATCATTTAAAGATGGAGCAAAAGATCTGATTGGTGCTGCACTTGTTGTTGCTATGGCACAGGGTATCATGCAGGTTCTTGGTGGATCTGATCCGACCACACCTACAGTTATCAATACAATTATGTATAATATTTCAAATGCATTGTCTGGAGTTTCCGGAGCGGTTGCAGCAGTACTTATGTATCTGTTCCAGTCCGTATTTAACTTCTTTGTTGTATCCGGAACAGGACAGGCTGCGATCACAATGCCGATCATGGCTCCACTGTCAGACCTGTTAGGTGTTTCACGACAGACAGCTGTAGTTGCATTCCAGCTTGGTGATGCATTTACAAATCTGATTGTTCCTACATCCGGATGTCTGATCGGATCTCTTGCAATTGCAAAGATCGAGTGGTCTAACTGGATTAAATTCATGTGGAAATTCCTTGGCGTCTTAATGATTGGTGCAATCATTACAGTTCTTATTGCAGTTGGGATTGGATTCTAAAACATGCATTGGATAATTGGGAGTGATTTATGATGAAATTAATTCAGAATATTGATGTTTATGCTCCACAGCATCTGGGGAAAAAAGATGTACTTATGATCAATGATAAGATTATTAAGATTAAAGATCCAGGTTCTATATCCGCAGACGGATTTCTTTCTGAGGCAGAAATAATCAATGGAGAGGGGTTACTTTTAACTCCGGGATTCATTGATAGTCATGTTCATGTACTCGGAGGCGGTGGCGAAGGTGGATTCGCCAATCGTACTCCGGAAGCAACTATGGAAGGACTTACGAAGTTTGGAGTAACAACAGTTGTTGGCTGCCTTGGAACAGATGGGATCGGTCGTGATATATGTGCACTGGTTGCAAAGACAAAAGGATTGAATGAGCAGGGAATGTCTGCATACTGTTATACAGGCAGTTATCAGATTCCGGTTCGTACGTTGACTGACAGTATTGTGAAAGATATTATGATGATTCAGGAAATCATTGGAACTGGAGAAATCGCGATCTCTGATCATCGGTCTTCACAGCCGACTTTTGAGGAATTTGTACGTGTCGTTGCGGATACAAGACTTGGTGGTGTTCTTTCCGGGAAAGCTGGTATTGTAAATGTTCATCTTGGTGACAGTCCGAGATGCTTAGATCTTATTGAACGGGTGGTAGATGAGACAGAGATACCGACTTCTCAAATACTGCCAACACATATCAATCGAAATGAGCTGCTTTTCTGCAAGTCAATGGAATATGCGCTGAAAGGCGGAGCAGTAGATTTTACCGGAAATGAAGATATTGACTATTGGGAAACTATCTGTGATGAGGTACGAGTATGTAATGGTATCAAACGGATGTTAGATGCAGGAGTAAATCCTAACCGCATGACAATTTCTTCTGATGGACAGGGAAGCCTTCCGATGTACAGTAGTGATGGCGAATTCCTTGGAATGGGCGTTGGACAGTCCAGCTGCCTTCTGAAGGAAGTTAAAGAGTGTGTGTTTAAAGCGGATATCCCGTTGGAAATTGCACTTTCAACAATAACATCCAATCCGGCAGAAATCCTTCGCCTTAATGGAAAAGGAAAGATTGAAGAGGGCTATGATGCGGATCTTTGTATCCTGGATCAGGACCTACAGCTTGTTGAGGTAATAGCAAGAGGTAAAACAGTGTATACAAAATAGAATTAGAAATATCCGGTATAAGAACAGATGTGTTCCGTACCGGATATTTTACTAGCATACATTCTAATAGATGGGGGCAAAATAATGCTGACTTATACATATGTTTCAAAGGGAAAATTTGAACTAATGGAAAAACCGAAACCAGTGCTCATGCATGAACGAGATGCCATTGTAAAGGTGACACTGGCCAGCATCTGTTCCAGTGACCTGCATATTAAACACGGAAGTGTTCCGCGTGCAGTCACGGGAATCACAGTTGGCCATGAGATGGTAGGTATTGTTGAGGCAGTCGGTTCTAAGGTGACGCATGTAAAACCGGGAGACCGGGTGACTGTAAATGTAGAAACCTTTTGCGGAGAGTGTTTTTTCTGTAAGAAAGGATATGTAAACAATTGTACCGACAAGAATGGTGGCTGGGCACTTGGCTGTCGTATCGATGGGGGACAGGCAGAATATGTCCGGGTTCCTTTTGCAGATCAGGGATTGAATAAAATCCCGGAAGGTGTTACGGACAGACAGGCTTTACTGGTAGGAGATGTTCTTGCTACTGGTTATTGGGCAGCACGTATTTCTGAAATCACAGAGGAAGATACTGTACTGATCATTGGAGCCGGTCCAACAGGAATATGTACTTTACTTAGTGTTATGCTGAAAAATCCAGCGAAGATCATTATATGTGAAAAGGACGAGACACGTATTCGCTTTATTAATGAGCATTATCCGGAGACGCTTACTGTTTCACCGGAAGACTGCAAAGAGTTTGTTAAGACTAATAGTGAGCATGGTGGAGCTGATGCAGTCCTTGAAGTTGCCGGAGCAGAATCGACATTTAAACTGGCGTGGGAATGTGCCCGACCAAATGCAATCGTGACAGTGGTTGCGCTTTACGATAAAGCGCAGATGTTACCACTCCCAGATATGTATGGTAAAAATCTCACTTTTAAAACAGGTGGAGTGGATGGCTGCGATTGCGAAGAAATTCTGAAGCTGATATCAGAAGGTAAGATCAACACGGAACCGCTGATTACGCATACATATCCGTTAAACAGGATTGAAGAGGCATATGAATTGTTCGAAAATAAGAGAGATGGTGTGATTAAAGTAGCAGTGGAATGCTGAGAAACAGGTACGGGAGGCTGAACAATAGTAAGTTTATTACAAGTAATTTTACCCGTGATCATAATGCTTATTATTGGGATAATCTGCAGAGAGAAAAAACTGATCCACCCAGAGGGAATTGAAGGACTTCAGGCATTGGTTATGAATTTTACACTTCCAATCTCATTGTTTTATATTTTTTATCGGGCAAGTATTAAAGCAAATACTGTGATATTTCCGGTTATCTTCTTCGTAGTGACCGCAGGTGGGATTTTTGCAGGAAGGCTGCTTTGTAAACTTGTAAAAGAAAAAGATGTCTATTTTCCCTTTACACTGACAGGATATGAGGCTGGAATGCTGGGATATGCTTTGTTTGGTATTCTGCTTGGAAATGATAAGATCACGCAATAACTTGCTTAATATTGTCCCATTTTGCCAAGCTGGCAGCTAAAACACACATTTCACAAATCCCCGAAATCCATTGCAAAACAGGGCATTTCCGGGCAAATCAAGGAGAAATAAAACAATGATAAAAATATTTTTCATCTGCCACGGCACTCTTTGAAAGATTCTTCAAAAAGCCGGTAAAATCAAGGTCTGGAAGGCATAGGCGGTTAGAAAATAACCCGAAAATAACCCATGGGATTTTGTGCAGATATTACATGTAAATATAGATGATGTTTGGGATGCAACATGATAGAAGAGCTGTAAGATTTTGAAAAGAAAATCTTATGGCTTTTTTTGCAAACAAATAGAAGAGGAAAATAGAGCTAAAATGTAAAAAAATATTTTACAATAATAAAAAAGAAAAATGCTGATGAGGTATCAATTACGATTTAGTTTGAGCTAATATCATGGTATTACCCTGAAACAAAGACACTATATTCTCAAGAGGGTAATACATTGCACAAGATTCCAATATACTAAAAAAGTTATTGACATACACCACGAATATAG
>NZ_JAMOYY010000030.1:0-33624 GCF_023669475.1 Blautia sp. MB18-30
TCTGAATGGCGTGGGTGGGAATGGGGAAAATTGAGGTTTACAGAGGGGTGGGGGTGTGTGGTATACTGAGGGGCGTCGAAAAGGTAATGATGAGGTAATAAAAAGGCAGTAAAAGATAGTTAAAAATAGTAAAAGGCAATTTTTGATAAGGGCTGGTGCCCGTATGGAGGTTGAATATTATGAGAAGATTGAACAAGGTTACAGCTTTGGTTATTGCGGGTGTTATTTCATGTACATCTCCGATGATGGTTATGGCGTCTGATTCCGGTTCTGTTATGAGTCAGGCGGAGGAGATCCTGAAGGATAATGAGGTTGGGTCTCTTGCTTCTGATCCGGATAAGGTTGGGGATATCATTGTTTATGTGAAGGGGCTTTTTGATTCTAACCAGATCACGGATGATGAGATTTCTCAGGGAATCGATGAGGCTGCGGATCATTTTGGGGTGAGTCTTAATGAGGATGATAAGAGTTCGCTGGTTAATATTATCAGTAAGTTCCGTGGAATCGAGATGAGTGATGATCAGATCAAGGGGTATGTGAGTGATGCTTATAGTACTTTGAAGGATATGGGTGTTACGAAGTCTGATGTGAAGAATATTTTTGAGAAGGCGGTTGAGTTTATTAAGGGGATGCTTTCACGGCGGTGATGGTTTGTGATGGCTGGTGTTTTTGATGATGTTTTAGATGGAGTTTGAGTTAGAGGGTGAGGGTTGTGGCTCTTTTGTTGGGGTTGTTGTTGGTTTGTTTGGCTGAGATGTACAATATGTACAATGTTTAGGGTTTTGGTTTTGTTTGTGAATGTGGTGTTTTTATAAATTGGGGGAGGGTGTTTTGAAAAAAATTGTGCAAATGCGCTAATTGTTTACGGGATGTTCATTGTTTGTTCATATTTGTCTGGTAGTATAGGGATAGTTCGAAAGAACGTTACGAAAGACGCTGTAATGGTGTGTATCTGTATCATTACACATACAATTTTTTTCATAATAATCGCCCCGGTAAGCCACTACCGGGGCACTCCTCGTTTTTGGGCCTTTTTGGGGCTCTTTTTTTTATGGGTGGGGAGGGACGGACGGACTGCCGGAGGGGCGGCTGCATGGTCGTGCCTGGTGCGGTCGTTTCGCCGGGTCATACTAAGCGTCTGAGTATTCTGCCGTGCAGGGCGCCCCATAACTCGCCATGTACGCTGATGCGTACCTGGCTCAGACAGATGGGGCTTACTCTGCGGCTTGTGGCCGCAGAGTACCTTCCCGTCAGAAGCCTCAGGCGCTAAGTATGACCAGCGGCTTACTCCGACGCACCGGGTCCCGACCATGCAGCCGTCCCTCCGGCAGTCCGTCCTGTGCGTTGGTTGTGGGAGTGATAAGTTTGTGTGGTGATTGGGTGGGTAATTTATGTTGGATGTATAAACTGTATCCTTTGTTAGGGATATTTGTAGTATTGAGGGGAGTATTTTCTGCTGAGGGGGTGTTTTGAGTGAGGGATTTTTTTGGATGTGTGGGGATTGAGTGGTCTGACGGGAGGTGGTGGGCCATCAGCGCTGCGCTGGATGGCTGCAAGGGCTGAGTTTCCTTGTGGTCTGACGGGGGGATGTGTGGCATCGGCGCTGCGCTGGATGCCTGTGAGGTGTGCTGGAGGTGAGTGATGTATGTGTGGCATCGGCGCGTGCTGGATGCCTGTGAGGTCTGGGGCTTGTGGAAAAAAATATAGCGCGGGTGGGGTGTGCATGCTATAATGATTAGGATTATAGTGCTGTCGGCTGTTTTGGGGGCGGCGGTGGTTTGTTTTTTGTTTGAATGGGAGGTCTGGATATGGCGGAGTCTATGAAGGATTTTGAGAGGGAGCTGGAGGCTTCTTTTAAGAGGATCGATGAGGGTGATATTATCTCAGGGACTGTTGTGAGTGTGGATGAGTCGGGGGTTGTTCTTGACCTTAAGTTTTATGCTGAGGGTTTTATTCCGGTGGAGGAGTTTTCCCGGGTGCCGGGGTTTAATATTAAAGAGGCTGTTCAGCCGGGGGATGAGGTTCAGGCGATGGTTCTTCGCAGGGATGATGGTCAGGGGAATATTCTTCTTTCCAGAGCGGATGCTGCGGATGTGCTTGCCTGGGACAGGCTGAAGGAGCTTCAGGATTCGGGTGAGGTGCTGGATGTTGTTGTGAAGGGGATCGTTAACGGGGGTGCCATTGCTTATGTTGAGGGTGTCCGTGGGTTTATTCCTGCATCCAGGCTTGATCTGGAGTTTGTTGAGGATACTGAGGTGTTTCTGAATAAGCCGATCCAGGTGCGGGTTATCGAGGCTGATAAGGCGAAGAAGAGGCTGGTGCTTTCGGCCAGGGAGATTCTTCGTGAGAGGGCTGAGGTGGAGAGACGGAATAAGATTTCCAATATCCAGGTTGGTTTTGTGACTGAGGGTACGGTTGAGAGTTTGCAGCCGTATGGTGCTTTTGTGGATCTTGGGAACGGGGTTTCCGGGCTGGTGCATATTTCTCAGATCTGTGAGAAGAGGATCCGGAAGCCTTCTGAGGTTTTGAATGTTGGGGATAAGGTTAAGGTGAAGGTTATCGCGATCAAGGATGGTAAGTTGAGCCTGAGTATTAAAGAGGCATCGGATCTGATGGCTAAGGAGGTTGAGGAGGAGTCTTTTGAGCTTCCGGAGTCGGGGGAAGAGGCTACTACTTCCCTGGGTGCTTTGTTTGCAAATATTAAATTATAATTATTTTGGATGAAAAAGGATGGATGTGTATGAAAAAACCGGAGAGAATATTTGTAATCGGACATAAGAATCCGGATACGGATTCCATCTGTTCGGCTATTGCTTATGCGGATATTAAAAACAGAACTACGCAGAATAAAAAATATATCCCGAAGAGAGCGGGGCAGATCAATGAGGAGACCAGGTATGTGCTGAACCGTTTTGGCGTACAGCCGCCGGCTTATCTGGGAAATATCGGTACTCAGGTCAAGGATATGGATATTCGGACCAGTCCGCAGGCGGATAAGAGTATGTCGCTGAAGAATACCTGGGATCTGATGCAGGAGAATGGGATCGTTTCTCTTCCAATCCGGGATAAGGATGGGTGTCTGGAGGGGCTTGTGACTATTGGTGATATCGCAAAGACCTATATGGATACTACAGATAGTTATCTTCTTTCCAACGCGAGGACGCAGTATCGGAGAATTGCCGAGACCGTTGGCGGTGAAGTGGTGGAAGGTAACGGGCACGGATATTTTGTGAAGGGGCGTGTGCTTGTCGGTACTGCCAACCCGAAGATGCTGGAGGGCTACGTTGAGGAGAATGATATGATCATCATGGGTGACCGTGAGGAGGATCATCTTCAGGCGATCAGCCAGAATGTAAGCTGTATCATCGTGGGGCTGAATATCGTGGTTTCCGAGAAGGTTGTGAAGCTTGCTCATGAGAAGAATATCGTGATCATCCGGTCTCCGTATGATACGTTTAATATTGCGCGTCTGATCAACCAGAGTATTCCGGTCAGCTTTGTTATGAAGCGGGATAACATGGTTACGTTTAATACCGAGGATTTTACGGATGATATCCAGGATGTTATGATCAAAAACCGTCACAGGGCGTTTCCGGTGATCAATCCTCATGGTAAGTGTATCGGTACGATCTCCAGACGTAATTTTCTGGATATGCATAAAAAGAAAGTGGTTCTTGTGGATCATAATGAGGTGGATCAGGCTGTTGATAATATCGAGAAGGCGGAGATCCTTGAGATCATCGATCATCATAAGCTGGGTACCTTGCAGACTATGACGCCGGTTGCTTTTCGTAATGAGCCGGTGGGATGTACGGGCACGATCCTTTATGAGATCTACGGAGAGCAGAGACTGGAGATCCCGGAAAAGATCGCGGGGCTTCTCTGTGCGGCTATTATTTCGGATACATTGATGTTCCGTTCACCGACCTGTACGCAGACGGATAAGATCGCTGCCAGTGCTCTTGCGCTGATCGCGGGGATCAAGATCGAGGAGTTTGCCCGAGAGATGTTTTCTGCGGGAAGTAATCTGAAGGATAAGTCTCCGGAGGAGATTTTTTATCAGGATTACAAGAAGTTTATCGGTGAGGGTAATGTTTCCTTTGGTGTGGGTCAGATCAGTTCCATGGACAGCGAGGAGCTTAAGGAGATCAAGGAGAAGCTGATGCCGTTTATGGTGAGTGAGTGTGGCCGTCATGATATCACGAGAGTTTATTTTATGCTGACGAATATCCTGGAGGAGTCTACAGAGCTTCTGTTTTACGGGGAGGGCAGCCAGCAGATGGCGGAGATCGCTTTTGAGCGGAAACCGGATGGAGATACCTTCAGTCTGCCGGGTGTGGTTTCCAGAAAGAAGCAGCTGATCCCGGCTATGATGGAGGCTGCTCAGCTGATGAACAGCGATTATGCATAAGAGGTGACGGAAAATGGCGAAACAGTTATGGAAGCCGGGGAACATGATCTATCCGCTGCCGGCTGTAATGGTGAGTGTTACCGATGGTGAGGGGCATGATAATATCATAACGGTTGCGTGGACGGGTACGGTGTGTACCAATCCGGCGATGGCTTATATTTCTGTCCGACCTTCCCGTTATTCCTATGATATGATCCGGAAAACGGGTGAATTTGTGATCAATCTGACAACGGAGAAGCTGGCGTATGCAACGGATTTCTGCGGGGTTCGTTCGGGACGTGATGTGGACAAGTTCCGGAAGCTGAACCTTACGAAAGAGAAAGCGCAGTTTGTTTCTGCACCGATGATCGGGGAGGCTCCGGTTTCGATCGAGTGCAGGGTGCGTGAGGTGAAGGAGCTAGGGTCTCATGATATGTTTCTTGCTGATGTGCTTGCGGTCCATGCGGATGAAGCTTATATGGATAAAAACAACAGGTTTCGTCTCAATGATGCGGGTCTTTTGGTTTATTCCCATGGGGAGTATCTGGCGGGTGGCCGGAAGGTGGGAACCTTCGGCTACAGCGTAAAGAAGAAGCAGATGCAGAAGAAGTTGGATAAGAAATCAGACAGGGAATCAGAGATGGCAGGGATGGCAGAGAAGTTGAAGACGTCGGGGAAGCCAGGGATGGCGGGGAAGTTGAAGACGTCAGGAAAGCCAGGGATGTCAGGGAAGTTGAAAACGTCAGGAAAGCCAGGGATGTCAGGGAAGTTGAAGGTGTCAGGAAAGCCAGGGATGTCAGGGAAATTAAAGACGTCGGGAAAGGCAGGGAGAGAGAAACGGTAGGTTCTGCGGAGCCGTAACGTTTGTTGAGATTTGGCAGCTGTTATGCTAAAATGAAAGGATACAGTATGAATAATATTACACTGATAGGAATGCCTGGTGCGGGGAAGAGCAGCATCGGTGTCGTACTTGCGAAGGTACTTGGTTACCAGTTTATTGACTCAGATCTTCTGATCCAGAAGGCGGAGAAGAGGACTTTGAGTAAGATCATTGCAGATGAGGGTACGGAGGGCTTCAAGGCGATCGAGAATCGTGTGAATGCTTCAATCCAGGTGGAGAATACGGTGATCGCTACCGGTGGAAGTGTGGTTTACTGCGATGAGGCTATGCAGCATCTGAAGTCGGAGGGTGTTGTGGTGTATCTTAAGATCTCGCTGGAGCTTCTTTCCAGGCGTCTTGGTAATCTTAAGGGGCGTGGTGTTGTGCTCAAGGAGGGGCAGACGCTGGCGAGTCTTTATGATGAGCGTGTTCCTTTGTATGAGAAATATGCGGACATTGTGGTGGATGAAGAGGATAAGGATCTGGAGGGGAGTCTCCAGGTTGTGCTTGAGGCACTGAAGAACAGGGGAGATAAGGCGTAACTGTTGGCTTGTGGAAACGGTTTGCTGGAGTGTTTCGGGTCATGGGTTGTGACAGGTTTTCGTCATAAATTGTTTACAAATCTGAAATATGTGTTATAATATACAACTGACCTAAAAAACGGTATTGCGGAACGTTTGTTCCTGCAGTAAATTCAGAGAAAGTTTCTGCTCATAGAGGAGTAAATAATAGAGGTGTGTTATGGAACAGTATGTGATTAAAGGCGGCAATCCTCTGGTTGGAGAAGTGGATATTGCGGGTGCGAAGAATGCGGCGCTTGCGATATTGTCAGCAGCCATTATGACTGATGAAACTATATTGATCGAGAATCTGCCAGATGTTAGGGACATCAATGTTCTGCTTGAGGCGATCTCCGAGATCGGGGCTCAGGTTGAGCGTATTGATAAGTCTACTGTAAAGATCAACGGTTCTACTATCGGCAATCTCAGCGTGGATTATGAGTTTATCAAGAAGATCCGTGCTTCTTATTATCTTCTGGGTGCTTTGCTTGGTAAGTATAAGCATGCGGAGGTTCCGCTTCCGGGTGGATGTAATATCGGCAGCAGGCCGATCGACCAGCATCTGAAGGGTTTCCGTGCTCTTGGTGCGGATGTTGATATCTGTCATGGTGCTATTGTTGCCAAGGCGGAGAATCTGCATGGCAGCCATATTTTCCTGGATGTGGTTTCTGTTGGTGCTACTATTAATATTATGATGGCTGCTTCTATGGCGACTGGTCGTACGATCATTGAGAATGCTGCGAGGGAGCCGCATGTTGTTGATGTGGCGAATTTCCTGAACAGTATGGGGGCGAATATCAAGGGAGCCGGTACGGATGTGATCCGTATCCGTGGTGTTGAGACGCTTCATCGTACGGAGTATTCGATCATTCCGGACCAGATCGAGGCTGGTACGTTTATGTTTGCTGCTGCGGCTACTCGTGGTGATGTTACTGTTCGTAATGTTATTCCTAAGCATCTTGAGGCTACTACTGCTAAGCTTGAGGAGATCGGGTGTGAGGTTGAGGAGTTTGATGATGCGGTTCGTGTCCGTGCGCCGCATGTGCTTCATCGTACGCATGTGAAGACGTTGCCTTATCCTGGTTATCCTACGGATATGCAGCCGCAGATCGCGGTTACTTTGGCTTTGGCTGAGGGTACGAGTATTGTTACTGAGAGTATTTTTGAGAACCGGTTTAAGTATGCGGATGAGCTTTCCCGGATGGGTGCCAATATTAAGGTGGAGGGGAACTCTGCTATTATTGATGGTGTGAGGAAGCTTACGGGGGCGCGTGTGAGTGCGCCGGATCTTCGTGCGGGGGCTGCGCTTGTTATTGCGGGGCTGGCTGCTGAGGGTGTTACGGTTGTTGATGATATTGTTTATATCCAGCGTGGGTATGAGAATTTTGAGGAGAAGCTCAGGAGTCTTGGGGCTGAGATTGAGAGGGTTTCCAGTGAGAAGGAGATTCAGAAGTTTCGGCTGCGTGTTGGGTGATGACTGATAACGATTGATGATAATTGGATATTTGAGTTTTGGGAGAGTTCCTGGGTGTTTGGGCCTGGGGGCTCTTTTTTTGTGGGATGAATGGAGGGAGGGACGAACGGACAGTCTGCCAGCGGGGCGGCTGCATGGTCGTGCCTGGTGCGGTCGTTTCGCCGGGTCATACTAAGCGTCTGAGTCTTCTGCCGTGCAGGGCGCCCCATAACTCGCCATGTACGCTGATGCGTACCTGGCTCAGACAGATGGGGCTTACTCTGCGGCTTGTGGCCGCAGAGTACCTTCCCGTCAGAAGCCCCAGGCGCCAAGTATGACCAGCGGCTTACTCCGACGCACCGGGTCCCGACCATGCAGCCGTCCCGCTGGCAGACTGTCCGTTCTGGTTTTTGGGAGTGTGAGGTGTGGTGGTCTGACGGGAGGGTGGTGGGCCATCAGCGCTGCGCTGGATGGCTGCAGGGGCTGAGTTTCCTTGTGGTGTGCTGGGAGGGTGTGGGCTATCAGCGCTGCGTTGGATGGTTGCAGGGGCTGAGTTTCCTTGTGGTGTGCCGGGAGGGGATGGGCATCGGCGCTGTGGTGGATGCGTTGTGGGGGGAGTGTGGCATCGGCGCTGTGGTGGATGCAGTGGAATGAGGTTTTGGCGGTTTTTGTCGAAGGGTTTTTGTTGACTTTTGCTGGTGGGGTGGTTATACTGAAGATACATATCTGGGAACATTCTGGGCCGTTCGGCTATCTGATCCCCATATGGTTGGTTGTATAAATATGGCGGGGAGGAGCCGGTTGGTTGTGTGAGGTTTTTTCTTTTGCCATCATAGTGAAAGGAGGAAGCTTATGCAGAGGAAGCGGCTTGAGGATATGAATCTTCTGGATGATTTTTTGTTTAACGCGGTGATGACGTTTCCTGGTATTGGTGAGAGGTTTTGCAGGTTGCTGCTGCAGGTGGTGCTGGGGCGTGAGATCGGGAGGCTGCGGGTTGTTGCGCAGAGGGCTTTTGGTGGCCGGGATGAGGGCTTTCGCGGGGCGCGGCTTGATGTTCTGGCTGAGGAGGAGCTGATGGATGTTTTGGCGGATCCTTCTGTTTTTGATATTGAGCCGGATAATAATGGTGATGTTGTGAGTCTGAAGGATCTGCCGAAGCGGGTGCGGTTTTACCATGCGATCATTGATAGCCGATGTTTGAAGAAGGGTGAGGGTTTCGGGAAGCTTAAGAGGGTTTTTGTTATTTTTGTCTGTTCGTATGATCCGTTTGATCGGGGTAGGATGGTGTATACGATCCGGAATATGTGTGAGGAGATTCCGGAGATGGAGTATGATGATGGGCTGAGGACGGTTTTTTTGAATACGAAGGGGGATGGTGCGGGTGTGCCTGAGGAGCTGGTGGC
This sequence comes from Blautia sp. MB18-30, assembly GCF_023669475.1. Taxonomy (NCBI): domain Bacteria; kingdom Bacillati; phylum Bacillota; class Clostridia; order Lachnospirales; family Lachnospiraceae; genus Blautia; species Blautia sp. MB18-30. Next base: position 8,687 of record NZ_JAMOYY010000030.1, read on the forward strand.
GCTGCTTCATTTTTTGGAGGATACCAGGGAGGTGAATGCGGTAAATGATGTTTTGAGGGAGTTGCTGGAGATGGTCAGGGTTGTTAAAGAGGATGGAAAGGTTACGGTGGCGTATATGAAGAGTTTTGAGATTGAGCAGATGTGGATTAATAAGGGGATTGAACAGGGGATTAGTCAAGGAATCGCCCAAGGGATTGAACAGGGAATTAGCCAAGGAATCAGCCAGGGAATCACTCAAGGGATTGAACAGGGGCGGAGTGAAGAGAGGGTGAATACGTTGAGGGAGAAGGCGCGAGCGGATCGGTTGGAGAGGGAGCTGAGGAAGCTGCGGAGGGGGAGATGATGTTGTTTGGTTTTGGGAGAGTTCCCGGGTGTTTGGGCCTGGGGGCTCTTTTTTTGTGGGATGAATGGAGGGAGGGACGAACGGACAGACAGACAGTCTACCAGCGGGGTGTGGCATCGGCGCTGCGCTGGATGTGGGTGGGGTGAGTTTTTTTGCGGTTTGTCGTGAGGGGATTGGGGATAGAGGCTGTTTTGGATAGGGTGTGGTGTTTTTGTGTAATATTTAAATTTATTTTTGGAGTATTTTGGATTATAATTATGGAAAAAGATGGTTGGCCTGATTGGTTGAGGTTGACTGATTGACTGGTTGATTGATATCCGGAGTTTTGGTGACTGTTTTGTGGGACTTGAGAGAAGAGCTTCGGATGTGTGTTGATGTGGCTTGAGAGATGGGCTTCGGATGTGTGTTGATGAGGGTTGAGAGAAGAGCTTCGGATGTGTGCTGATGTGGGTTGAGAGATGAGCTTCGGATGTGTGCTGATGTGGCTTGAGAGATGGGCTTCGGATGTGTGTTGATGTGGCTTGTGTGAGGGCTTCGGAGGTTTGTTGGTTTGGTTTTGAGGGTGGTCTTTTTGAGGGCTGCCTGGGTTTTGGTTTTGGAGGGGAGAGGGTTGTATGTGTGATTATGTGGTTTTGCCGCTTTTGAATTCGTCTTTTGAGCCTGGGAGGGCTCGGGAGGTTGTTGAGGGGTTTGTGGATGTGGATTTGAGGAATATTGCGCGGGCTGAGCTTTTTTATTTTACGGGGCAGGCGGAGGAGTGTTGTGAGATCACGAGGAGGTATCTGTCCAGCAGGGTTATTGAGCTGAAGCTTTCGGCGTGTATTTTGTATGGGTATTCTAATCTGTCGCTGGGGAATGTGGCGGCGGCTAAGCGGGGGATGGAGGGGATCCAGTCCTGTGTGAAGATTGCTATGAAGAAGAAGGTTCCTAAGGATGTTTATGCGTCCTGTCTTCTGGCGGGGTATGTGGGGGCGGTTTTGCTTCATCTGCCTACGGATGGGATGCCTGCTTTTGGGGAGTACAGCAGGATGCTTCCTGAGGGGCTGAGGCTTTTTGCCACGTATGTGATGGCACACCATACTTATCTTAACGGGGAGATATGGAGTGCTTATGGGATGGGGAAGGCTGCTTTGTTTATGGCGGAGAGGTCGTATCCGATCAGTATGACGTATATCCACTGTATGATGGCGGTGTGTGCGATCAACCGAAAGCATAAGCAGGAGGAGATGCTCCGGAGCTGGGAGCTGGCGAAGATGGATGGTTTTCTGGAGCCTTTTATTGAGCATCATGGGCTTTTGCGAGGGCTGATTGAGGCTTGTATCCGGAACCGGGATCCGGAGGCGTATCAGCGGATCACGGAGGGTGTGATTTCTTTCAGCAGGGGCTGGATGGCGCTTCATAATCCGGAAAACCGGAGAAAGGTTACGGGGGAGCTGTCGACGATGGAGTTTTCTATTGCCATGCTGGCAAGTGGGGGATGGACCAATAAGGAGATCGGAGAGCATCTGGGGATTTCCATTAATACTGTCAAGCATTACCTTACGGATATCTTTTGCAAGCTGAATGTCAAGAAGCGGGATGAGCTGAAGAAATTCATGTTAAAATAGTGACAGAGGCACTTTTTTTTGAAAAAACGGGCCTTACAAAACAACTGGTAGTGTTGTATAATAAATATCACGAATAGTCAGATTTTATCGGAGAAATCAGGCGAAAAGAACCAGTAAACGAGTAAGTTAAGAAGGAGGAGTTGAAGACTGATTCTCGATAGCATCTGATAATGTCAATATCCTTACCAAAAATGCCTGGTATATTGACACTACAATCACATAAGGGTAAAATACTGAAAAGGTGTAACCTGTTTACTCACCGGCTAAAAACATGAAGCTTTTTTAAGAGAAAGGAATATAAACAGAAGTAAAGTAATAAGAAATACAGTACACGTTAATGCACACATAGGAAAGCGGGAAAGGTATGAAAAAATTAAGGAATAATAAGATCAGAAAACTCCTGGCATTTATGGTGGCTTTGGCGTTGATGGTATCCTGTATGCCGAGTGCATATACGATCTCCGCGAGTGAGGCGTTCGGAGATGGAACGGAGGATATATTTACAGATGGCGAAATTACATCTGAACCAGCGGCCGAAGAATCGACACCGGATGTAAGCAGCGCTGACCAGGAGGAAACGGAACAGGCGCAGCAATCGACGCTTACATATGAAAATGATTCTGTTAAAGTAACAGCAGAGGCACTGGAGGACGGAGCTCTTCCGCAGAATACAGCATTGAAGGCTGACAGCGTAAACGAGAATTCATCCGTATCTTATGATACAGTTTCTCAGAAGCTTTCAGCAGCAGCTACAGACAAGGGCAGCAGCCTGAGAGGTTTTTTTGCGTATGATGTGTATTTTGCTGATGGCGACGGAAACAGAGTCGAGCCGAACGGCAGAGTCAGAGTAACTTTTGAGTACAAGACACCGGCAGCACCGGAGCTTACCGATGCAGCCAGCACGAGTGTAACCGTTGAGAAGCTTCATTATAACAGCAGTACCGGTGATACTGATGTTAACACCTTACAGGCCAACGAGGATCTGAAGGTTCTGAATGTCAACGAGGGCAAACAGATCCAGACACTTCAGGTTGAGACTGGCAACGCAGCTGTTTTTGCCGTTATGTGGGATTCTCCTGAGACAGCAGATGTCGAGGCGGAAGCTGTTTCCGGTAATGAGGACGAGGTGCCTATCGCATCAGAGGAGCTTACGGACGGAATGGATATTTCGGACGAGCCTGAGCAGGATGCAGCTGAGACACCGGCAGCAGAGAATCCGGAGGTAACTCCTGAGGCAGAGCCTTCTGAGGCTCCGGCGGAGAATCCGGATGCTGAACCTACCGAAGCGCCGGCAGAGAATCCGGATGTGGTGGAAGAACCGGCAGAGGATATTGCGAGCCCAGATGATGTTCCGGCAGCAGATGAGAATGGTGAGACAAGCCTGATCGAGGTTCTGGGAGACGATACGAATCTTCGTGTCAGCCCATCTATCGAGGCAGAGGTTCTGGCAACTGTAAACGCAGGAACACAGCTCACACTTCTGGATACCGTAACAGCAGAGGACGGAGCAACCTGGTACAAGGTTTCCTGGGAAGGAACCGAGGCTTACATAAGAAGTGATATGGCACAGGTTGTTGACAGCAGTGATGAGGCAGAAGAGCCTGAGGATGTGCAGGAAGAAGAAATTCAGCCTGAGATCACCAGATATGATTACAAGAGTGACGAGGTCAATGTCAAGGTTACTCTTACCGATCCGGCAGACCTTCCGGACAACGCAGAGCTTTCCGTAACACCGGTAGAGCTCAGCCAGGAAGCCGAAGACCAGATCACAGAAGAAGCGATCAAAGAAAAGAAAGCCATCGAGAAGATCCATTCCTACGATATCAAATTCCTGGTGGACGGCGAAGAAGTTCAGCCGGGTGCTACAGTGAAGGTATCTGTATCTCTGAATGATGAGAAGAAAATCAAGGATGCAGATGTATATCACGTAGACGAGAATGATAACGTTGAAAATATGGATGGCAGCGTTGCCAAGAATGGTGATGTTGAGTTCGAGACTACGCATTTTTCGACTTATGTAATCGTTGGTAATAAGCGTGACGATAAGATAAAAGTTACAATAGAGCATTATGACGCAACAACTGGAGAGAAGATTTATGCAGATGATGTTGATAAAGAACTTTCAGTTGGGCAGAAATTTGATTGTAAGAAGGCTACAAACTGGGATATCAAGGAAGTAAAAGTAGTTATAGATGGAAAAGAGAATACTGTAGCGGCAGGTGATATTGAATTAGCACAGGATGCTACGGTTAAAGTATATTATACTCCTACCACTGGAACATTCGCCGGTGCACCTACGTTTTATGATTATACGGTAAAGGCCGGAGAGAGTGGAAGTACTTATTATTCCATTAATCAGAAGAGTAATTATAGTGATCCAGACAGTAATCAGAAGTTAAGTATGGGTGAAACCCATAATGGAAAATTAGCAGATCAAAACTATACGCCATATCAATATACTTGGCAAAAGGGTAACAAAACGGTTAACTTATGGACTGGAGGCAAAGATGTTATTACTGATTTGTTGAAGGGACTAGATGAAAATGGCAATGTAGAATTTAATTATCCAGATCCAGGATTTTTTAATGAGACTGATTTACTGGCAGGAAATTCAAAAGACAATTACTTAAGAAAAGTATATAAAGATTATAATTTGAATTTTGAAAGAAGTGGTGACACATATACATTAACGGGTGTAACAGATGGAAGTGGCACTAACGTAACAACACAGTATAAGTTAAATAAAAAGGAAAATTCGGGAGAAGATTTCTTTCCATTAGATACTGTGGCTTCAAAGTATGAGAAAGGATATACTAGAAAAACGCAAAGTGCACTTGGGAATGATGGTAAAGAACATAATTATTATTTTGGAATGCGTTATGACATGGAGTTCAACATTGGTGATTATGTAGGTCCATTAAATTATTCTTTTACCGGTGATGACGATATGTGGGTTGTCATGGATGGAGGAAAAGAAAATCAGCAGATTATCATTGATTTAGGTGGAATTCATAATGCGGCAACTAAAACTGTGAACTTGAGGGATTATTTGGATAAAGGAGATAAATCTACACATACATTAACGGTTCTTTATATGGAACGAGGAGCAGGTGCTTCTAACTGTTACATGAATTTTACCCTTCCAAACGTAACAATTTCACAGGTAACAACGGATGCGCTTGGAACTCTGAATTTCCAAAAAGTTAATAAAAAAGGTGCTGGACTTAGCGATGCAAGATTTACTCTTTATAATGACGAAGAGTGCACAACACAGATTGCAACAGCTACATCTGATGATAGCGGAAAAGTTACATTTGATAAGCTGAGAGCAGGAACATATTATCTGAAAGAGATTCAGGCGCCAGTGGGATATGTTGCTTCCAATGAAAAATGGACGGTAACGGTAACAAAAGAAAATAATAATGTTACAACCACATTAAAAAACAGTTCAGGAACAGCAGTTAAAGACAATAAAATTCTGAATGAGACTCCGGAAGAAATTATCAACTCCAGTATGGTGACTAGCAAAACGGCTAAAGTGAAAGACTGGGATCAGAGAACCTACGACATTACCATTAACGCAACATCCACAAGTACAAGTTCCATAATTGAAACGAAAACGTCTGTGGCAGATATCATGTTGGTATTGGATGTGTCCGGATCGATGGGAGAGGATATTACTTCTTATTCATACACATTTGTTGCTAATAATACTTCTGAAGCAAGAGATGACAAGAAGCTTCTAAATCGTAATGTAACGTATTATATTGAGGTGGATGGTTCTTATAAGGAGATGTGGTATTCTTCTTATTATAACAAAGGATGGCGTGTGGGTCCGAGGGGTTCATCAGATGATGCAGCGAAAGACAAATATAATAATTGTAAAATATATACAAGAACTAGCACAACAGAAACCCGGCTTGATGCACTTAAGAATGCTGTAAATCAGTTTATAGATGATACAGCGAAGAAATCTCCGAATAGTAAAATAGGTATTACTGTATTTAGCAGTACTGACGACTACAATAGACCATATGGTAATCATGGAACATCTGTAAGTCTGGAAGAAGTAGGTACTGCAGATAGTGCAAAGGTAACGGAACTTAAGAATTTCGTTAAAGATTTGAAGGCGAATGGAGGTACGGATCCTGCGGTAGGACTTGAGGATGCAAAGAACAAGTTGGATGCTATGGTTGATACAAATCCTAAGTATGTGGTTCTGTTCACCGATGGTAAGCCGACTGGCGGAGGTAATAAGTGGAATAGTAATGCACAAAAAAATGCTGAAACTCAGGCAGGCGAATTAAAAACAGGCCTAAGAAATAATGTGGATAATGCAAAAAATCCATATACAGTATACACCATAGGCTTTGCACTTAATGATGAAGGAGATCGCGCGAAGACGTTCTTGTCTGGTGGTACGTATGATGGTAAAAAGTATCCAGGAATTGCTTCATCATCAGATTGCGCAAAAACAGCAGATGATGCAGCATCGCTTACACAAATTTTCCAGAGTATCAGTAGTACAATTAATAAGAACGTTGACATTACCGGTGCAACAATTACTGATGTGATCGACAGTAGATTTGAAATTGTAGATAGAGGTAATGTTATCACCGAAACCAATTTCGAAGGTGGGAAATATACATTAGAGAATGGTGGGATTGTAACAAAGCGTAATGACGGTACTTATCAGGTACAGTGGACTGATCAGACCATTAAACACACGACAGATGGTACAAATGGCTGGAGTAGAACCATTACTGTAAAAGCAAAAGATAGTTTCATCGGTGGTAACAATATTCCTACCAACGTCTCCCCTGATTCTAAGATTAGCGTAGGAGATTTGAAGAAAGTATTGGATCAGCCTACGGTTAATGTCAAAGTTAATCTGGTAGTTAAGGATAAAGAGATTACTATCTACAAAGGTGATTCCGTACCAATGGATGAGCAAATTCGGAATGAGTTGTTTGCCACTAGTAAACCAACATCTTACAAAGATGGTACAGTAAACGAAACAGATTCTAAAAAAGAGGATGGTACATCATTAATTAAATTACAGTGGTTTAAAAAAGACAACGGTGTTAGAACAAACATCGATGAGTCTGAAATAAAAACTGCACTTAATGATGGAACTGAGTATTATCTGGAAGTAACTTATACTGCTCCAACAGAATCAACGGATACGAGTAAAACTAATACAGACGGACATTTCGTGGGAACTGAGACAGCGAAAAATCCTGGTAATAACAATCTATATGGTATTTATAAAATCAATGTTATCAGCGGTCAGATTCAGATTATAAAGAATGTGACAGAAGCGTCTACAGAAGCCAGAACGTTTAAATTTAATGTAGAGGATTCAGATGGAAATGCTGTTTCTGGTAGTCCGCTGAAGGTGATAGTTGAAGCTGATCAGACTAGTGGAGTTGCAAAATTAGAGAATCTTCCAAGAGGATATTACACTGTAACGGAAGTAGAAGCAGATGGATATACAATTCAAGCATTTGAGGTTGACGGGCAGACAGATTGCGAAAACTCTAAATCAGATACATCCAAATCATTGACTTTCAGACTTGGTTATGACACGGATAAAAATAATGTCATTAAGAATTATACGTATAAACAAACTGATGGTGGTGTGAAGGGTGTTGCTTCCTACACAAACGAAGCAGTAACAAAACTGGATCTGAAGAAGACAGATACAGAAAATCATCTATTAACAGGTTCTGAATTTAATTTGGAAATAAAAAATGGTGATAATTGGAAAACTATTCAGAATGGTATAAAAGTAATCAATGGGGATTCAGATATTGAACTGACCAAATTGAAATCGGGTATTTATAGGCTGACAGAGATTATCGCTCCGAAGGGATATTCAATACTGGGTAGCAGTATTTGTTTCAAAATCTCATTAGGAAAAGTAGAACTTGTTAATGAAAATGGTGAGGCAGCAAATAGTAGTGAGATGTGGACTTTGGATGAAACGAATAAAGTTTTAACAATCAAAAATGCTAAACTTTATTCCTTACCAGAATCCGGTGGTCCGGGAACCTATGGATTTACAATCAGTGGTGTAGCGATTCTTGCAACTGCACTCCTGTTGTTTATAAAGAATAAACGAAGGGAGGAAGAAGCAAAGAGATCGTAACACATTAATTGTAAATGGCCGATGAAGGGCGAAAAAGAAAAATGCAGAGAAAGAAAGGAGCAAACCTTATGAAAAATTTATTAAAAAAGATTGGTGCATTATTAGTGGCAGCGGTTATGGTACTGTCTATGTGCACAGCGGTATTTGCAGATGGAAATGCTACAATTAAACTTACAGGTTTTAATACGGCAGACAGTGTTGAGTGTATGCAGATCATTCAAAAGGATGAGAGCACAACTTCTGGTTGGGCATTTGTGAATGGAGCAGGAGCATGCTTCACAGAAGCATTAGGAATGACCAATTCCGCTGATGCACAGCAGAAAGTTATCTGGGGATTAATTAAGTTTAAAGATACTAATGTTGCTTTACCAACTGGCGTAACAGCAGCAAATGTAACAGCAGCAAATATTGACTTAGCATTAAGTAAAGTTGCAGCACTTACTGGATTTACAACATTAACAGATAAGACAAAAATTGAAGTAAGTGAAGCTGGTATTTATGCAATTAAAGCAGAAGAGGAAGGCTATACTTATAAAACAGCAACTGCTTATGTAGGATTTGGCGAGCCATATCCAGCGTTATCAGGTACAGAAGTAATTGCTAAAAAATCTTCAACATCTGTAGATAAAACAACAGAAGATGCCGATCATGTAGTAGCAATTGGAGATATTGTAACTTATACAATCGACGCATACGTACCTTTTATTGATGCAGCAAATACAGAGAACAGAACATTTACAATCACTGATAAAATTACTGGTGCTGATTACTATTTAACAGGACCAAATGCTGTTAATAGTGTAACAATGGAAGGCAAAAATGGCCAGGTTGGTGAAATCGTAGTAAATGATAAAGGCAATGGATTTACTGTTGATTTAGGTAAATTAGTTGCAGATACAGCTAATCCGAATGCTGGAAAGAAAATTACAGTTACTTATACAGCAAAAGTAAATGAAACAACAGTAGAAAATAAAGCAGGTAGCCATGCAGCAGGTGTAGATTACGGCGGAAATAATGTTCCAGTTAAGTTATTTACTGGAGAATTAGTTCTGATGAAATATGGCGATGGTGATATAAATAAAGCATTGGAAGGTGCTGAGTTTGTATTGTATAAAGATGGAGAAGAAGTACCGTTAACATTCGTAAAGGAAGAAAAAACTGGAAAATATAAATATGCTCCAGATACAAAAGATGCTGATTCAAAACTTGTGACAGATGCAAATGGTTATATTGACGTAGAAGGTTTAGATGTTGGTTCTTATCACTTTGAAGAAACAAAAGCACCAAAAGGATATTCTATTAATACAGATGGTAAGACACTTACACTTACTGTAGACGGAGAAGTTGCTACAGCTAAATTGTATAATAAAGGTGGCTTAAATGATACAAAACTCAACTCCCTTCCATCCACAGGTGGCATGGGAACATACCTCTTCACTATCATCGGTGTTGTAGTTATGGCTGGCGCTGCTGGTGCTTTCTTCATCAGCCGCAGAAAAGGATCTGAGGAGTAATCGTTTGATTGCCGGATCGATTCAATTCAAAAATTATTTATAAGCAACGACAAAGCAAGTATTAAAACAAAGTAGTAAATCTTTTACCGCCCGGCCCTTTCGGGGGCCGGGAGTGGTAAATACAACAGTATGGAGAAACCTATGAGAAAGAATAAGAAGAAAAATTATATTGGACTTGGTTTGCTGTTTCTGATAGGGTTGTCCATACTGCTGTATCCAATGGTCAGTGATGCCTGGAACCGGTACAGGGACAGCCTGCTGATCAGTAATTATAGCAGCAGTGTTTCTTCGGATGATAATTCGGAGAAGATTGACAGTATGTGGAAGGCAGCTCAGGAGTATAACGAACAGATCAAGCAGGAAAGTGTGCCGGATGCTTTTTCCGTGAGGGATGGACAGACGGACAGTACATATGAGTCTCTTCTGAACCTGAATGGTGATGGAATGATGGGGTATGTGGAGATTCCTGTGATCGATGTGAGCATTCCAATCTATCATTACACGACAGATGAGTCTCTGGAGAAGGGTGCAGGTCATTTGTTCGGCAGCAGTCTTCCGGTTGGCGGCAAGAGTACCCATTGTATTTTGTCGGCACACAGAGGACTTCCAAGTGCGAAACTTTTTACAGATCTGAATCTTGTGGAAGAGGGAGATGTTTTTTACCTGCATGTGCTGGGTAAGACTCTTGCCTACGAGGTGGATCAGATTCTTACCGTTCTTCCGGAGCAGACAGAGTCTCTGGGTATCACGGATGGGGATGATTATGTAACGCTGGTTACGTGTACGCCTTATGCGGTGAATACGCACAGACTTCTGGTGAGGGGACACAGAGTTCCGATGAAGGCTGCGAAGGCGGTTCAGAAAACAGAGAAGAAGGTTACCGGAATCACCAATCCAACGCTTCCGATGCTTGCTCTCTGTGTTGTGATCGGAATTGTGATCGCGGTGATCCTGGTTGCCGGTATCAATTCTGTTCAGAACAAAAAACGACGCAGGAAATGATTTATGGCTAAAAAGAAAAAAAAGAAAAAGAGTAATGTTGTCCTGAACATTTTTATTGCCTTGGTATTTCTGGCGGGGGCGGGGGTGTTCCTTTATCCTACGATCAGTGATATGTGGAACCAGTACCGTAACGCCCAGCTGGTCAGTAAGTACGAGGAAGCGGTAACGGAGCTTTCGGACAATGACTATGACAGGCTGTGGAAAGAGGCGAAGGAGTATAATGCCGAGCATCCGGTGAATGCCATTGTAGATGCTTTTGAGGAAGAGGATACTTATGAGTTGAGTCATCCCTATGACGGAGTCCTGGATCCTAACGGTGACGGACTGATGGGCAGTATCGAGATCCCGAAGATCAAAGCGAAGCTGGCTATCTATCACGGATTGAGCAAGACCGTGCTGGAAAAGGGTGTGGGCCACGTGGAGGGCACCAGTCTTCCTATCGGAGGCAAGAGCACCCATGCGGTTCTGGCGGCGCATCGAGGTCTTCCTAATGCGAAGCTTTTTACAGATCTGGATCAGATGGAAAAGGGAGATATTTTTATCCTGCACATTCTTGGCAAGCATCTGGCCTACAAGGTGGATCAGATCAAGACGGTGCTTCCGGATGAGACCAGTGACCTGGATATTATCGAGGGTGAAGATCATGTGACTCTGATCACGTGTACCCCTTATGGAGTTAACACCCACAGGCTTCTTGTCCGGGGAGTGCGGACGAAATATGTGGTGGAAGATACAAAGAATGACGAAACGATACCGCAGAAGCTTGCTGTTGTGGATCCGAAGAGGGTTCTGGCCGGCGGCGCTGCAGTGCTTGTTGTTCTGATTCTGCTGATTTATCTGATCGTCCGTCATAGGGACAAAAAACGGAAAAAGAAGCAGCTTTCAGAAAGGAAAGAGGAGGCAGAGAGCGATGAAAAATAGAAGAAAGCAAGGGAAAATATTCCGGAGCCTTCTGGCTGTTCTGATGCTGACGGCTATGCTGGTCACGAGTGTTTTGCAGCCGGTTTTCGCCGGGGATTATGAAGCTGGAAAAACAGGTAATCTGACGTTGACGGTTCAGCAGGCGGATGAGGAGGGAAACCAGACTCCGCTGCCGGATGTAGGGCTGACGATCTACAAGGTTGGCAGTGTGAATTTTGATGGCAATGTGCATTTCGTGTTGGATGAGGCACTGGCTGCCGCAGCAATCGATTTTGATTCCATCACGACGGCTGATGGCTGGTATGAAGCGGCAGAGAAGCTGGCGGCTATGATCGTCAGCGGAATCGTGGATGTGTGGGGTATGTCCAAGTCCTCTGATGCAGAGGGGAATATGACTTTCGCTGATCTGGCTGAGGGTATGTACCTGGTGGTGCAGACAGATGGAAACAGCAGTGTTATGGTTTCACCGATGCTGATCTCCGTTCCTTTTGCAGATCAGGAGCAGGGCTGGATGTACGATGTACAGGCTTATCCGAAGTCTGTAAGTAATCCGCAGAAGCATACACAGATCCAGGTTACGAAGAGGATCTATAATGTTGATGAGAACGACAATGTGATTCCTCTGGAAACGAAGGAGGATGTAACTTATAATGTTGGGCTTTACCTTGATCCGGATGGAGAGGCCCGTTACGGAGAAATGCAGAAAATCCATATCCAGAATGCTTCCAGTGGTACAGCTACATGGACGGATGTTCCGGATGGCACCTATTATGTATTTGAGCTGGATGAGGATGGAAATCTTCTTCAGCAGAATACGAAGATCAAGGTGGATGATGAGAATCTTTACTACTACAATGTAACGAAGCCGAATGGTGAGAGTGAAGAGAAGTCCAATCAGGTTGTGATCGGTGGAGATAGTGGTGTTACTGAGGCTGCGGCTTATGTAAATAACTATTATACAAAGATTTCCGATATATTCAGCCGTAACGGATATATCAACATTAAGAAGAATGTGATGATCGATGGTGTTGCTTCTACTGTGGATGATACGTTCTATGCAGGTTTGTTCTCCACTGAAAGTAACGGTGAGCTGACGCTTGAGAAGGTAGTGACTCTGAAACAGAATGATAGTGTTCAGGTAATGGTGGATCTTCCAATGGATCAGGAGATCAACAGTGTTACTTATACTGTTCTGGAGACGGATAAGGATGGAAATCCGGTTGATGATGATACCTTTAAGTATACAGTTACCGGTCAGGGTGAGGTTACACTGAATAATGATAACCGATATACTGTAACAAAGGAGATCACTAACAGTCTTTCTTCCGAGCCGACACCGATTCCGACTGCTACACCTGGAGCAAATCATGGTGGAAATGATCGGATCACTCCGATCCCGAATAATGGTACAGCGGGCGGAACTGCTCCGAACGATACCAGCGGTACAGCAAGACGTTCTGTAAAGACCGGCGATGATACACCGATCGGCGTATGGGTTGGAATCCTTGCAGCAGCGATCATTGTTGGCGGTGGTGCAGCTTATGGAGTTAAGAGAAAGAAGAAAAAATAAATAACGGATCATTCTGAAGGATGATCGATGGAAGAACCGGGCGATGTGGATGCCCGGTTCTTTTTTTGGAATATTTATGTATTGGGGATGAAAAAGCAGCGGGTGATATTTTTTATCGAAAATTGCTCTTGACATTTTGGTATGATAAGTATATTGTATGTGTTGCAGTAAATTTCATAAAAGATAGCCTTTTATTCAGAGTGGTGGAGATACAAAGGATCTGTGAAGCCACGGCAACCCCGGATAACCCAGGAAGGTGCCAACCTGAGCGAGCAATCGAACAATAAGAGGATTGTTTACAGAATTTAAACAGTCCGGATTGTACGGGCTGTTTTTTATGTATATAACCATTGTTTTATTACAAAAGGAGAAGATCATGGAGAAAATTTTATTTACATCTGAATCTGTAACTGAGGGTCATCCTGACAAGGTCTGCGACTCTATTTCCGATGCGATCCTTGATGCTATGATGGCACAGGATCCGATGAGCCGTGTTGCATGTGAGACTGCTACTACAACAGGTCTTGTACTTGTTATGGGCGAGATCACAACCAAGGCTAATGTTGATATCCAGAAGATCGTTCGCGATACTATCCGTGAGATCGGATATGACAATGCGGATTATGGATTTGACGCAGATACCTGTGCGGTTATCACATCACTTGACAAGCAGTCCACAGATATCGCTATGGGTGTTGACAAGGCTCTTGAGCAGAAAGAGGACGATATGAATGAGGACGAGCTGGATTCCATCGGTGCCGGTGACCAGGGTCTTCAGTTTGGTTATGCTTCCAATGAGACTGAGGAGTATATGCCATATGCCATCAACATGGCTCACAAGCTTGCTCAGCAGCTGACAAAGGTTCGTAAGGACGGCACTCTGAAATATTTAAGACCGGATGGAAAGACTCAGGTTACTGTTGAGTATGATGAGGCCGGCAAGCCGAAGAGAATCGATGCTGTTGTATGCTCTACACAGCATGATCCGGATGTTACTCAGGAGCAGATCCATGAGGATATTAAGAAGTATGTTTTTGATGCGATCATTCCGGCTGATATGGTTGATGCGGATACGAAGTATTTCATCAATCCGACAGGTCGTTTTGTTATCGGCGGACCTCACGGTGACAGTGGTCTGACAGGACGTAAGATCATCGTTGATACCTACGGCGGAACAGGACGTCACGGCGGCGGTGCTTTTTCCGGTAAGGACTGCACAAAGGTTGACCGTTCTGCTGCTTATGCTGCACGTTATGTTGCAAAGAACATTGTTGCGGCCGGTCTTGCTGACAAGTGTGAGATCCAGCTTTCCTATGCGATCGGTGTTGCGCATCCGACTTCTGTCAGTGTGAATACCTTCGGAACAGGTAAGCTTTCTGAGACTAAGCTTGTTGAGATCGTTCGTGAGAATTTTGATCTTCGTCCGGCTGGTATCATCAAGATGCTTGATCTTCGCCGTCCGATCTACAAGCAGACTGCTGCTTATGGTCATTTCGGCCGTACAGATGTTGATCTTCCATGGGAGCATCTGGACAAGGTTGAGACTCTGAAGAAGTATCTGTAAGAGAGTCAAAAAAAATATTTATATATCCTTTTGGCAGGAATATTGATTTTAAGAAATGCATATGATATAATGCCATTAGGCAAAAGAGATAGTAATAGTTCCAAAAGAACAAAGAGTGAAGCCCCCGGTAGTGCCAATACCGGGGGCTTCTTCTAATTTTTTATAGTGGACAAGAAACCACTAGGTTAGCGTTGTCCTACTTGTTGCCGTCTAGCCATTTGCAAACGTAATAGGCAGTTATGTTTGCCATGCAGGAAACAAGAAAAGAGATAATAATTTCCAAAAGAACTCACCTCCTCCCGTTGCCGGGTATCGGGTGGACAACAAAAATATGATAGCATAGTTTAGAACAAAATGGAATAATACTGATGCTGGAAGATGGGGTTTTTTATAGAAAATTTAGAGATAGGGAATATAGTTTATGTTATAATACGTGTATGTGAATGTGTGAATTTATAAAGGACGGAGATACAGATGAAGTTAAAAACACGTATTATTGTGGGCTTCGTTGCGATCATCCTGCTGCCGCTGCTTCTTTTTTCCGCAAGTCTGTACGGGTTCAGCCAGACGCAGGCGAAGCATGTGCAGGAGAGCAGCAGCCAGGCTTCGGATTCCAGCCAGATGGTCTATGATATTTCGCTGCCGCAGTCTTCCAGCAGCCAGGTGAAGCTGATGGCTAAGGATATGATCCTGACCGCAACGATCATCCTTGTTTTTACCGCATTGTCCGTAGGGCTGTGGATCTATCGGAGCATTGCGGTTCCGCTGGTGAAGCTTAAGAAGGCTACCAAGAACATCAAGGAGGGGAATCTGGATTTTGTGCTGGAGGTTGAGGGGAATGATGAATTTTCCCAGCTTTGTCAGGATTTTGAGGAGATGCGTAAGCGTCTGAAGGAGTCCACGGAAGAGAAGATCCTGATGGATAAGGAGAATAAGGAGCTGATCAGCAATATTTCCCATGATCTGAAGACGCCGATCACTGCGGTGAAGGGTTATGTGGAGGGGATCATGGATGGTGTGGCGGATACGCCGGAGAAGATGGACCGGTATGTGCGTACCATTTATAATAAGACCAATGAGATGGATCATCTGATCAATGAGCTGACCTTTTATTCCAAGATCGATACCAACCGTATTCCGTATACGTTCAGCAAGCTGAATGTGGAGGATTATTTTTCGGATTGTGCGGAGGAGCTTGGGCTTGAGATGGAGACCAGGGGGATCGAGCTTGTGTATGCCAATTATGTGGAGAAGGGTGTGCAGGTTATTGCGGATGGTGAGCAGATCCGCCGTGTGATCCATAATATCGTGAGTAATGCCATTAAGTATATGGAGAAGCCAAGGGGGATCATCCAGCTTCGGGTGAAGGATGTGGGTGATTTTATCCAGGTGGAGATCGAGGATAACGGCAAGGGGATTGCCGCCAAGGATCTGCCGTATATTTTTGACCGTTTTTACCGTACCGATGTTTCCAGGAATTCTTCCAAGGGAGGAAGCGGTATCGGACTTTCCATCGTAAAGAAGATCATGGAGGATCATGGTGGAAAGGTCTGGGCCACAAGCCGGCTGGGGATCGGAACGATCATGTATTTTGTTCTCAGAAAATATCAGGAGGTACCGATGAATGAGTAGGATTTTGATCATAGAGGATGAGGAAGCGATCGCGGATCTGGAGAAGGATTATCTGGAGCTTTCGGGTTTTGAGGTGGAGATCGAGAACCGTGGTGATACGGGGCTTGTACGTGCCATGAAGGAGGAGTTTGATCTGATCATCCTGGATCTGATGCTTCCGGAGGTGGATGGCTTTGATATCTGCAGGCAGGTCCGTGAGGAGAAGAATACGCCGATCATTATGGTTTCTGCCAAGAAGGATGATATCGATAAGATCCGCGGACTGGGTCTTGGTGCGGATGATTATATGACCAAGCCGTTCAGCCCAAGTGAGCTGGTTGCACGTGTGAAGGCGCATATGGAGCGTTATAACCGGCTGGTTGGTTCCAATGTGCATAAGAATGATGTGATCGAGATCCGTGGTATTAAGATCGATAAGACGGCCAGGCGTGTGTGGGTCAATGGTGAGGAGACGACGTTTACGACCAAGGAGTTTGATCTTTTGACTTTTCTGGCTGAGAATCCGAACAGGGTTTTTACAAAGGAGGAGCTTTTCCGGGAGATCTGGGATATGGAGTCTGTGGGTGATATCGCTACGGTTACGGTGCATATCAAGAAGATCCGTGAAAAGATCGAGTTTAATACGGCCAAGCCTCAGTATATTGAGACGATCTGGGGTGTGGGGTACCGGTTTAAGGTGTGAGTCTGTGGGGAAGGCTTCGGATGGAGCTGCTGCAGGTGTATGAGTGCAGATCGGAATGATGGTGTATGATCTGCCGGGTGCTTTTGAGAGGAGTGGAGATATGCCGCTGTTGAGGGAAAGAATTTATACGATAGAGGATATTTATGCTTTGCCGGAGGGTGAAAGAGCGGAACTGATCGATGGACATATTTATTATATGGCGCCGCCGAATACGATGCATCAGAGGATTTCAAGTATTTTGTCCAGAAAGATAGGTAACTATATAGATTCTAACAAGGGCAAATGTGAGGTGTTTGCCGCACCGTTTGCGGTGTATCTGGATGAGAAGACGAATACTTATGTGGAACCGGATGTTTCTGTTATCTGTGATCCGGATAAGCTGGATGACAGGGGATGTAAGGGGGCTCCGGACTGGATCATCGAGATCGTTTCTCCGGCGAGCAGGCGTATGGATTATTATACCAAGCTGTTTAAATACAGGACTGCCGGTGTGAGAGAGTACTGGATCGTGGATCCTGTGAAGAAGCTGGTAATGGTGTATGATTTTGAAAATGAGGATACGGAGCAGTATACATTTCAGGATTCGATCAAAGTGGGGATCTATGAGGATCTGAGGATCGATTTTGCTGAGATGTGATAAAAATGGAGGGGAATATCGTCTGGTGATAGCCCCTCCTTGTTTTTTGGCAAAAAAATAGAACGCCGTCGCAACGCCGTCCTTACAAAAACACAAAGTGTTTTTTGATTCTGAAATTATTATATGTGCGAGATGATAATTTGTCAACCTGTTTACTGCGAAAATTTACCACGGTATACATCCGACTTAGATGCAAAAATCTGAAATATGGATAATCGTCAGTGACAGAAAAATTCGTTTCAGGTATAATGAAACTAACTATGATATTGATATGGGGGAAGTAACAGAGGTGGATTTTTTGAAAGGACGAACTATGGAAGACAGATTATACAAGAAACTGGAAGCGTACGGTAAGAGTGATTTTTATCCGTTTCATATGCCGGGGCATAAGAGGAATCCGCTGGCTGTGGAGGGGGATTTTCCGGTGGAGAGGGATATTACGGAGATTGACGGGTTTGATAACCTGCATCATGCTGAGGATATTTTGAAAAGGGCGCAGGAGGATGTCGCACGGCTTTATGGTGTGCCGGAGAGTTTTTACAGTATTAATGGAAGCTCCGGGGCGATCCTGGCGGCGGTGTCTGCGGCTGTGGATAAGGGGGGACAGATCCTGGTGGCAAGGAACTGCCATAAGGCGGTTTACCATGCGATTTATCTGCGGGAGCTGAGTGCCACGTATATTTATCCACATGAAGATCCGAAATTGGGGATAAACGGAGGGATTTCACCCGGCCGTGTGGAAATGTATCTGGCGGAAAATCCGGAGATCCAGGCGGTGCTGATCACTTCGCCGACTTATGACGGGATCGTGTCGGATGTGGCGAGGATCGCGGAGATCGCGCATCACTATGGTGTGCCGCTGATCGTGGATGAGGCTCACGGGGCGCATTTTCGGTTTTCGGATTATTTTCCGGTGTCTGCGGCGCAGCTTGGTGCGGATGTGGTGATCAACAGTGTGCATAAGACGCTGCCCTGTCTGACCCAGACGGGGGTGATCCACCTGTGCAGTGATCGTGTGAGCCGGGAAAAACTGAAGCGTTTTCTGGGAATCTATCAGAGCAGCAGTCCTTCTTATATTCTTATGAGCAGCATTGATGCGTGCATGGATAAGCTGGAGCGTGAGGGGGATGAGATGTTCCGTGTGTTTACGGAGAATCTGGAAAAAGCACGCAGGCGTCTTTCCGAGTGTAAGTATATCCGGCTGGTAACGCCGCAGGCTTGTGAGTGCCAGAGAGTTTTTGATTTTGACAGATCCAAGATATTGCTTTCTACTGTGAACAGTTCGCTGAACGGCCGGGAGCTGCACCAGATCCTCCGGAGGGAGTTTCATCTGGAAATGGAGATGGAGGCGGAGAATTATGTGCTGGCGCTGGCGGCTGTGGGTGATACTGCGGAGGGCTTTGAGCGGCTTTGTGATGCTATTGAAGAGATTGACCGTCGTGAATCGTTAAAATACAGAGAAGAGGCTGTGGAGAAGGAGCCTTTGAAAAACGGAAAAATGAAGCAGATCATGCGGATCTCCCAGGCTATGGATGCGGAGAGTGAGCGGTGTCCGCTGGATGAGTGTATCGGACGTACGTCCGGGGAGTTTGCGTATCTTTATCCGCCGGGAATCCCGCTGATCGTTCCGGGGGAACAGATTTCTGGACATTTCGTAAAAAATGTGAGAAGATACCTGGAACAGGGCTTTGAGGTCCAGGGCCTGAGCGACCAGACCAGTGAGACGGTGTGCGTTGTGAGAAATGAGATGTAACAGAGGAGACATATGGGAAAGATTTTTTACATTATGGGAAAAAGCTCTTCCGGTAAGGACAGTATTTACAGACAGCTGGAGGGGAATCCGAATCTGGGGCTTAAGCGGCTTGTAATCTATACTACCCGTCCGATCCGGGATGGAGAGGAGAACGGAAGAGAATATTTTTTTGCAGATGAGAATAAACTGAAGGAGTTCCGAAGAAACGGGAAGCTGATCGAGGCGCGTACTTATCAGACGGTTTACGGGCCGTGGACATATTTTACTGCGGATGACGGGCAGGTGTCTGTGGGTAATGACAGCTATCTGGGAATCGGTACACTGGAGTCTTTTGTGAGGCTTCGGGAGTATTACGGCAATGAAGTGATGTGGCCTATTTATATAGAGGTGGAAGACGGAGAGCGTCTGGAGCGTGCGCTTGCCAGGGAGAAGACCCAGGAGGTGCCGAAGTACGAGGAGATGTGCAGGCGTTTTCTTGCAGACCAGAATGATTTTTCCGAGGAAAATATTCTTAAAGCAGGTATATGGAAGCGTTTTGAGAATCATAATCTGGATGAATGTGTGAAGGAAATCGTAAATTATATAAAATCTGTACAATAAGGAAAAATAGTTTTTTTTATACAGAAGATTATGTTATAATTAGTTGAAAGATGTCCGCCGGGTATAACGGAGGGCACAAAAGGCAGAAAGAGGTGATTCTTATGGCAGGATTTCATGACATCATCGGCCATGACGATATAATCAGGCATTTGAAGAATGCGATAGAGACAGGGAAGGTATCCCACTCTTATATTTTTACAGGGGAACCGGGATCCGGCAAGAAGCTTCTTGCGGGGACTTTTGCGGCAGCGCTGCAGTGTGAATCGGGAGAGTCTGAACCGTGTATGACTTGTGATTCCTGTAAGAAGGTGATCGGCAAGAATCATCCGGATATCATTACAGTAACTCATGAGAAGCCTGGAAGCATCAGCATTGACGAGGTGCGTGACCAGGTTGTGCGTGATGTGGATATCAAGCCGTACTGCAGTCCGTATAAGATCTATATCATTCCGGATGCGGAGATGATGACGGTGCAGGCGCAGAATGCCATTTTGAAAACTATCGAGGAACCGCCGGAATATGCGGTGATCATGCTGCTGACAAGTAATATCGACAGTCTTCTTCCTACGATCCGTTCCAGATGTGTGCGTCTGGATCTGAAGGTGGTGGATGACAGTCTTGTGAAGGAATATCTGATGGAGCATCTTCAGGTGCCGGATTATCAGGCTGAGATTGATGCGTCTTATGCGCAGGGCAGTATCGGCAAGGCGAAGGAGGCTGCGACTTCTCAGGAGTTTGCAGATATGACTGCCAATGCCCTGAAGATTTTGAAATATGCCAATTCCATGGAGGTTTATGAGCTGACAGAGGCGATCAAGACTTTGACTGCTGATAAGAATAATATCAATGATTATCTGGATATTTTCCAGTTCTGGTTCCGCGATGTTCTGATGTTTAAGGCAACAAGGGAAATTGACAACCTGGTTTTTAAACAGGAGATTAATTTTATCAGAGAGCAGGCCAGCGAGCGTTCTTATGAGAATATCGAAAAAATCCTTGAGGCACTGGAGAAGACGAAGGTGCGTCTCCGTGCCAATGTTAATCTCGAACTTGCCCTGGAGCTCCTGTTCCTGACAATTAGGGAGAAATAGAATGGAAAAGGTAGTTGGAGTCAGATTTCGTAACGTTGGTAAGATTTATTATTTTAATCCTAAGAATTATAAGGTGAAGGTCGGCGATCATGTGATCGTGGAGACTGCCCGTGGTGTGGAGTATGGCCGTGTTGTCCTGGAGCCGCGCAGCGTGAAGGAGGACGAGGTGGTCCATCCGCTGAAGGAGGTTCTCCGTGTTGCAACGAAGGAGGACGAGGATCATGAGGCTGAGAACCGCCAGAAGGAGAAAGAGGCTTTTAAGATCTGTAAGAAGAAGATCCGTGAGCATGGGCTTGATATGAAGCTGATCGATGCGGAGTATACCTTTGATAATAACAAGGTGCTGTTTTATTTTACAGCGGATGGCCGTATTGATTTCAGACAGCTGGTTAAGGATCTGGCGTCTGTGTTTAAGACCAGAATCGAGCTTCGTCAGATCGGTGTCCGTGATGAGACGAAGATCCTTGGCGGTATTGGTATCTGTGGAAGGACGCTTTGCTGTCATACGTATCTTTCGGAGTTTGCGCCGGTTTCCATCAAGATGGCGAAGGAGCAGAATCTTTCTCTGAACCAGACGAAGATTTCTGGTGTCTGTGGTCGTCTGATGTGCTGTCTGAAGAATGAGCAGGAGACTTATGAGGAGCTGAACCGGAATCTTCCGGGTATCGGTGATATGGTAACGACGCCGCAGGGTGTTTCGGGTACGGTCCAGAGTGTGAATGTTCTCAGGCAGATGGTTAAGATCGTGGTTGAGGTGAATGACGAGAAGGAGATCCAGGAGTTTCCGGTCCGTGATCTGAGGTTCCGCCCTAAGAGAAAAAAGGGTAAGGGTGGTTCTGCTGACCACGATGAGAAAGAGGTTAAAAAGGGAGATTCGAAGCCGAATGAGAAGTGATCTGGTTTATTGCGGTGAGCGTGTGGATGATCTTCAGAATGGGTTGTTTGTGATCCAGGATCCGAAGAAGTTTTGTTTTGGGATGGATGCGGTTCTGTTGTCTGGCTTTGCCCGGGTGAAGAGGGGTGAGGTTGCGCTGGATATGGGGACCGGTACGGGGATCATTCCGATCTTGCTTTCTGATCGTACGGATGGGGAGCATTTCACGGGGCTGGAGATCCAGCATGAGTGTGCGGAGATGGCTGACCGTAGTGTGAGGTATAATGGTCTTGAGGACAGGGTTCGGATCGTTGAGGGTGATATCAGGGAGGCTGCCGGGATTTTTGGGGCGGCTTCTTTTGATGTGGTGACGTGTAATCCGCCGTATATGATCGGGCAGCATGGGTTGACGAATCCGCATCTTCCGAAGGCGATCGCGAGGCATGAGATTTTGTGTTCGTTTGATGATGTGGCTTGTCAGGCTGCCCGGGTCCTGAAGGACCGGGGGCGGTTTTTTTTGGTGCACAGGCCGTTTCGGCTTGTGGAGCTGATGGCGACTTTGACGAAGTATAAGCTGGAGCCTAAGAGGATGCAGCTGGTGTATCCTTTTATTGATAAGGAGCCGAATATGGTGTTGATCGAGGCTTGTAAGGGCGGGAATTCCAGGATCCGGGTTGAGCGGCCGCTGGTGGTTTATGAGCGGCCTGGGGTTTATACGGAGGATGTTTTGGAGTTGTATCGGATGGTGTGAATGTTGTGATGTTGTGGCTTAGGGTGGCTGCCCCGGTTGTGAGAGATTGGGGTGGCTGCTCGGGAGGTTTTGGGCCATCGGCGCTGCGCTGGATGGCTGGGAGGTAGTGGTGGCTGTGGTACTTCGGTTGGTGAAGGGACGGCGAGGGGAGGCAGGCTGCTGGTGGTGACACGCTGCGCCCCCTGCTCGGCTGCGGCGCCGGTTTGCTGCCATTCGCGCAAACTCGCTTCGCTCAAACAGTGCGCTCGGTGGCAGCAGCTATCCTCACCTCGCTGACGGGGGCTCCGCTAACGTCACCACCAGCAGCCTGCCTCCCCTCGCCTGAGATTCAAAGCGAGAGATCGCAACGCATAGTGCGCTGAATATCGAAGAATACAGGCACCTTGCCAGAAGTGAATCACTGAGAAAGTGAAGAAATGAAATAATATCGGCATAGCGTAGCACATTGAATATCGAAGCATACGGGCACCTTGCCGGAAGTGAACCACTGAGAAAGTGAAGAAATAAAACAACATCGGCACAGAGTAGCACATTGAATATCGAAGCATACGGGCACTTTGCCAGAAGCGAACCACTGAGAAAGTGAAGAAATAAAACAACATCGGCACAGCATGGCGCACTGAGTATCGAAGCATACAGACACCTTGCCAGAAGTGAACCACAGAGAAAGTGAAGAAATAAAACAACATCGGCACAGCGTAGCGCGCTGAGTAGCGAAGCATACAGACGCCTTGCCGGAAGTGAACTACAGAGAAAGTGAAGAAATAAAACAACATCGGCACAGCGTAGTGCGCTGAATACCGAAGCATACAGACACAAGTCAACAAATAAGAACAACGAATCCCTTGCACTACTTAAAAAAAGCCCAAGGGGTGTGCAGAGGGGGCGCGGCTTTGCGGCCCCTTTGCGGTTTTCAAAGTTTCCAAACTTAAACAACCCCCCGCGGTTAAGCGAAATATCCCCCGCGGCCAAGTGGAAAAAACTCCCCGCGGTCAAGCGAGAAAAGAGGAAAATATGAAACAAAACGGAAAACTATACTTATGCGCCACCCCCATAGGAAATCTCGAAGACATCACCCTTCGAGTACTAAGAACCCTTCGGGAAGTGGACTTAATCGCTGCGGAGGATACCCGCAACAGCATAAAACTTCTGAATCATTTTGATATAAAAACCCCCATGACCAGCTACCACGAATACAATAAGATCGATAAGGGTCATGTCCTCGTGGAAAAGCTGCTGGCGGGTACAAACATTGCGTTAATCACAGATGCAGGTACTCCGGGTATCTCAGATCCCGGGGAGGAGCTTGCCGCCATGTGTTATGAAGCCGGAATTGAAGTGACTTCACTTCCGGGTCCTGCTGCCTGTATCACTGCTCTGACTTTGTCAGGCCTGCATACCAGGCGTTTTGCTTTCGAGGCTTTTCTTCCGGCGGATAAGAAAGAACGAAAAACGATCCTGGAGGAGCTTTCCTGTGAAACCAGGACTATTATCCTGTATGAGGCACCTCACAGGCTTGTACGGACTCTTGGTGAGCTCAGAGAGGCGCTTGGCAACCGCCGGATGACTCTTTGCAGAGAGCTGACCAAGAAGCATGAGACGGCATTCCGGACTACGATCGATGATCTGATGGATTTTTATAAAGATGAGAAGCCGCTGGGTGAGTGTGTTCTTGTGATCGAGGGCAGGAGCCGCAGTGAGATGGAGGCGGAGAAGCGTGCTTCCTGGGAGGAGATTTCCATTGCGGAGCATGTGGCGATGTATGAGCAGCAGGGGAATTCCAGGAAGGATGCCATGAAGCTTGCTGCCAAGGATCGTGGTGTTTCCAAGCGGGATATTTATAAGGCGCTTCTGGATGGAGAAGATTCTGCTGAATGATCAGGTGTAATTGTGGTACGGATCGTAGGTAACGTGATCGTGGATGATTGAATAAGCTGCATACTGTGACCAAGGATTTTTGGGAACGTATGTGGCTTTTTTTATCCAATGCGTCGTAAAACCCCTTGCGTCAGCTATGGGGATATAAGACGCGTCCATCGAATTTATGCAAGTAATTGAAGATGGACAAAATAGTAATTGTATTAACTAATGAGCCATAGTATAATATAAATATAAACATAACATATAAATCAAACAACAATGTCGTCTATTCCTGTAAATACCATGTAGTATGGTGTCCAAAGTATAGACGAAAAGTATTAATTAATGGTGTGGACGTCCGGCTGAAGGAGCTGCTCACAGAGTAT